>PHDR01000227.1 GCA_002841035.1 Bacteroidetes bacterium HGW-Bacteroidetes-12
CTTGGTCATCATTAAGTCCATTTGTTTTGTCGTAAGATAAAAATTGAAACCCTTTGAACACCAACAAACCGTTTTCTTTTGTGCCTATCAGCAAGTTTCCTTCCCTGTCAATCAATAGACTACGAATATTATTGTCCACCAATCCATTTTGGCTGGAAATAGTGATAATTTGATTGGAACTCATTTTAGAAAGTCCGCCACCCCAAGTTCCTACCCAAACAGCTCCTTGCTTATCTTCGGTTAAAGTAGTTATCCAATTGGCAGCTATTCCATCTTTTAAATAATCATAGATTTTAAATTGATTGGTTGCTTGTTGATAATGATACAACCCACCATTGTAACTTCCAAACCATAAATCTCCGTTTGTTGTTTCCAACATACAGGTAATTTGAAAATAATAGGGCATGTCTTTCACTCCAAAATTAGAAAATTCAGTTTTTTGGGAATTAAATTGCTTCACTCCCACATCGGTAACAAAACAAACTGTTCCATTTTGAAGCGTAACTACTTGATAAACAACATCACTGAGTCCATCCTGACCTTTATATTGTTTAAAAACAATGGAATCTTTATTAGAATGAGAAGGATTTAATATTTGTATGGCTCCCTCCTTAAAAGTACTTATCCAAAGGTGATTTTCACTATCTAAACCAAACCCTGTAATGTCTGCTTTTAAGTTAAATACCACTTCTGTTTTTCCATTAATTACACGAGAAACACCACCATCAATATGCCCTGTCCAAACGCTGTTGGTGGAATCAATAAATATGGTTTTTACAGCTCCATCTGCTAATCCATTTTCTGTAGTGTAATTAAAAAAATCTTTCCCATCAAATTTAGATAAGCCACTTGCTGTACCTAACCAAACCAATCCTTTTGCATCTTGTTGAATGGTATGAACACTCGATTGAGCCAATCCTTCTTTCACACTATAGACATCGAAATGATAGTGTTGGGCTGAAACTGTTTTTATAAAAATAAACAGTATTAAAAAAATTATTTGATGGAAGTATAAAGTTTTAAAACTCATTTATTTCTTAATAAAAAAGAAGGTTCCGTCTTCATCTTCTAGCCCTGCAATTTTACCAAACTTTGGGGCTTGTTTTGCTCCACTTTGGGTTACGGCAGTTTTTACTTTCGAAACAATAGTTTCTATAGGAATACAAGCATCTGGATTTCCAGAAAGGGTTGAAGCAAAAGTTTTTGTAAATTGCGAATTATCTGAAGCTAGTTCATATCCTGCGGACGAAAATACTTGTGAAGACTTGAATTTAGTCGCTTTCCAATCGTTACAACTTTTTTCAGTAGGTGTTGAACGCATGGCTTGATAAAATGATGGTCCCGATTCGCAAGCATCTGTTATTACTAATGTATGGGTTATTTCCTTGGAATACGATTGCATGGATGCTTTTAAATTATTGATATTGAAATAGGTAAACTCATCATCTCTTTTAGCATCGGTAGGTATCCAATACCCTGTTTCGTTAATAAACTTTCCATGTCCAGCATACCAAACCAACAAAGAGTTTACTTTATTACTTCTCACTAAATCTCTTAGTTCTATAGAGAAAAAACGTTCTAATTGGGATTTTGTCATGTCTTTTTTGTGTACGACATTATTGATTTTATATTTTGCAAATGCAGATTTCATCATGGTTACATCTTTTTCAGGACCATCTAAACTGGCAAATGATTGGTATTTAGAATTTTCAATAAAAACAACCCATGTTTTTCCCATAGGATTATCAGCTAGCAAGGCTACATTTTCTCTATTTAAAGTGAATGTTTTTTCTGTTTTATTTCCATATTCATCTTCAGTAGTGATGGTGAAATTGGTCTTGTTCATGATGTTAATTGTTATAGAAAACTTAGGATTTTTCTCTTGGGTATTAAAACTTGCTGTTACTCCATCTATAAAAATACTTTTAATAAAACTTTCATCTTTTACAACGCCTTCAATGTATAGCGATGGGGCATCTGTATCTAATTGAATGGAGCCATCATCTGAGGCATAAGGAGCAAACAAGCTAACAACAGGTGCATTAATTTCAGTTTCTAAAAACTCAAAATTCCAAGTCTCTGAATTTTGATACACATCAAAAACGGTTATAGAAATATTTTTCAAAGAAGCAACATCTACTTCTAGTTCAAAAACAGGATTTAGGGAATCTTTACTAAAATGGGCATCTTTTCCGTTTATTTTAACAAACTCAATCAAACTTGCATCTTTAACACTTCCTTTAAATGTAAGTTTTTGTGTTCCTTTGGCTAGTTGCAAAAATCCTTTTTTTGGCGACAGTGGAGCTATCATTACAATTTCCGGATTGTCACTCTCTCGATTTAACTCATACATTCTTTTTTTAGCTTCATCATAAAGTTTCATAGCTCTTCCATCATAAGGAGATAGTTTTTTTATTTCATTATAATCTTTTATGGCAGCTTTAAAATCAGCCATTTTCTCATATAAAGCTGCTCGTTTAAAATACAAATTGGCATTTTCTTTTTGCACACTCAGTCCTTTCGTATAATCTGCTATTGCATTTGAGTTTTGACCAATTTTCTCATACAAAGCGGCTCTGTTTATATAATGACTTACTTGTTCTGGCTCAAAAAGAATTATTTTAGAATAATCATCAATAGCTGCTTGTAGACTATTGTTTTTTTCATTAATTGCTGAGCGAACCATTAACGCATGAATGTTTTTAACATCTAACTCTAATGATTTATCTGCATGTTTAAGTGCATCTGCATATTTTCCTAATTTTAAATTACTATGTGCCAATCCGACATATGCTCCAACTAATTTACAATCATAAAACTTTGCTCTATCAAAACTATTGGCGGCTTCTTTAAATAAATTAGAACTATCTTGAGCTACACCCAATAAATAATAACTTATAGCATTTTTATCAAGACTTAAAATTTTTTCTCCTGTACTTACTGCGTCCATAAACATCTTTGCTTCCATTTGAGCCTTAATTTTTAAATTATAAGCTTCCACTAATTTTTTATCTCTATCAATAGCTTTGTCAAGTGCTGTTATCGCATTTAAATAATTCTTTAATTCAATATTCGCTTTCCCTAAATTAAAATGATATTCCACTTCTTTTTCTTTGATAGAACTAGCTTGTGTAAAATCATCTAATGCTTTTTGATAATCTTTCAATTCAAAATAACATAACCCTCGAAAATTAAATGCTCTGTCATGATCTTTTTTGACTTCAATCACTTTCGTGAAATTTTCAATTGCCTCTGCATACTTTTTTTGTTGAAAATTACTTTCCCCTGCCTTAAAATCTTTAAAATAAGTTTGTGCAGGAATGGGAAGAAACAAAGCAACTAAAATTGATAATAGTATAACTTTTTTCATAGTTTAATGATTTATGAATTAATACATTAGAATGTGAATGCAAAAATAATAAATAAGCTATTAAAAACATATTTTATTTTTGAACAATAAAAACCTGAGTTCAAAAGAATAATCAAGCTTAGATTTAAAACACGAATCTGTTCTATGTTTAATTTTATTAGTTTTGCAATCCATTTAAAAAGCCTATTACGTTGAATCAAAAAGACAAAATAAAAATTATTATCGCTCTTATATTGGTTTCTATTAACCTTATAACTTATTTTTGGATAGGAAAAGAAGGCTATACGCTAAAAATAATTAGTGCTACAAGTTTAGGTATTTGGTTGTTAACTATGTATTTTACCAATAAAAAATCATAAAATTATGTTTGATAAATTTTTAGGCAAAAACCTCATGGGAAAAATGGGGGAAATGCAAAAACAGATGGAAGAAATTAAGCAAAAATTGAGTAACATTTCAGTTATTGGTGAAGCGGAGAACGGAAAAATTAGAGTTGTTGCTAATGGTAACAGAATGATTAGTAGCATTACCATAGCTGAAGATTTTAAAACTGTTGCCTCAACCATAGCTCTTCAAGATGCGATAACCTTAGCTTCAAACAGAGCCTTAGAGCAAGCCGAACGAGTTGAAAAATCAGAAATGAGCCACGCTGCTATGGGACTTTTACCTGGTTTAGGCTAATGGAATTTTTAATTATAGGTTGTGTAGCTTTCATTACATCCATACTTACTTTTTTTTCTGGATTTGGTGTTGGCACAATATTAACCCCTGCTTTTGTATTGTTTTTCCCTATTGATGTTGCTATTGCAATGACTGCCATTGTTCACTTCTTAAATAATATTTTCAAATTAGGTTTAACATTTAAACATATTGACAAAAATGTACTCATCCGATTTGGAGGCACTGCTATTCCGCTAGCATTTCTTGGTGCTTGGTTTTTAATGAATTTTTCCAATAACAACAAAGTTTTATATGTATTTTCTATTAGCACGCACCTCTTTCAAATAAAATTAGTGGAATTAATTATTGGTCTCTTAATGCTAGCCTTTGCTATTGTTGAAATTCTTCCAACAAAAAAAACTATTATTAAAAATAATATGCTGTTTGTTGGTGGAGCTATAAGTGGTTTTTTTGGTGGTTTATCTGGACATCAAGGAGCTTTAAGAACGTTATTTCTACTTAGAAGTGGTTTAACAAAAGAAAGTTTTATTGCTACAGGAATTGCCATTGCTTGCGTTGTAGATATAAGTAGGCTAAGTGTTTATTTTACCAAAGTAGAAAAAATTTCACTATCCGAAAACTTAGGAATTATTTCTACGGCTACTCTTTGTGCTTTTGCAGGAGCTTTTTTGGGTAAAAAATTATTAAAAAAAATTACCATTAATTTTATACAATACTTGGTCGCAATATTGATTATGCTAATTTCCTTATTGTTAATCTTTGGATTAATTTAGCGTAGTTTTTTTTATCTTTGTAAAATAATTTGTTACTGTTCGGGTAGGTATGAAAAATTAAACAAAATATGCCACTAAGACACAAAATCACAAAGAAACACTAAGAATTTTTTGTGAAACTTCGATTCTTTGGGGTCTTCGTGGCAGAAATTATTCAACAACCCGAACAGTAACAATAATTTTAATTTTATGGAAGACTTTTTAGACATCTTAAAATATGTATTGCCTTCATTGGTAGTATTAGCCACAAGTTTACTGGTAATTAAAAAATTTATG
>PHDR01000228.1 GCA_002841035.1 Bacteroidetes bacterium HGW-Bacteroidetes-12
ATTATTCTATATTCAATTAGTGCATTTGTGCCAATTACACAAACACAATCGGACTTTCAGTCCGTCTTAAAACTATGGACTGGAAGTCCATAGTGGTTTATTTAATTATTGAAAAACTTCAACGAAACAGCAATTTTTTCTTTTAACTCATTTCGAGATACAATATAATCAAGGAAACCATGTTCCAATACAAATTCTGATGTTTGAAAGCCTTTTGGTAATTCCTTGCCAATGGTTTCCTTAACCACCCTAGGTCCAGCAAACGCAATTAACGCACCGGGTTCGGCTATATTAATATCTCCTAACATTGCAAAAGAAGCCGTTACACCACCTGTTGTTGGATCTGTTAATAGAGAAATGAAAGGAATTTTTTCTTTAGCCAATACCGATAGTTTGGCAGAAGTTTTAGCCATTTGCATTAAAGAATAAGCTGCTTCCATCATTCTAGCTCCACCCGATTTTGAAATGATTAAAAAAGGAATTTTATTTTTTATAGAATAGTCAATAGCTCTTGATATTTTTTCTCCAACAACAGACCCCATAGAGCCACCAATAAATCCAAAATCCATACAAGCAACAACTAAATCTTGATTATCTACTTTTCCAACCGCAGTTCGAATAGCATCTTTTAAGTGAGTTGCTTTTTGAGTTACTTGAATTCTATCCGTATATTTTTTTGTGTCCGTAAAATTAAGTGGGTCTGCAGCAGTTAAGTTTGGATTTAACTCTTCAAACTTATTGTTATCAAACAAAATTTTGAAATAAGCTAATGAATTAATTTTTTCGTGAAAACCACACACGCACACATGAAGTCTTTCTTCAAATTCATCATGTGCTACCACATGGTTGCATTTAGGGCATTTGTACCACAAGCCTTCGGGTGTTTCTTTTTTCTCTTTTGTTGGGGTTCTTATCCCTTCTTTTATTCGTTTAAACCAGCCCATATATTGTTATGTAGTTATTTGTTAAGTGTTTGTTGTTATACCTTACTATTTTCTGTTACTAAATTTATAAAGTATTAACATTATTCAAGTCTTTGAAAGCTTGAATCAATCTGGTTTTAAAAGTTTTTTCTCCTTCTCGTAACCAAACTCTTGGGTCATAGTATTTTTTGTTTGGTTTTTCATCGCCTTCAGGGTTTCCAATTTGTGATTGAACGTAAGCCGATTTTTGTTTAAAATAATCTCTTACTCCTTCAGTGAAAGCATATTGCAAATCAGTATCGATATTCATTTTTATCACACCATAAGAAATGGCTTCTCTAATTTCTTCTAAGGTAGAACCTGAACCTCCATGAAAAACAAAGTCAACAGGATTAATTCCTGTATTATATTTTTGTTGGATATAATTTTGTGAGTTTTTTAAGATAATAGGTGTAAGTTTTACATTTCCAGGTTTGTAAACACCATGAACATTTCCAAAAGCGGCAGCAATAGTGAATCTATTACTTATTTTAGAAAGTTCTTCATAAGCAAAAGCTACTTCTTCGGGTTGAGTGTATAGCAACGTGTTGTCAACATTAGAATTATCAACTCCATCTTCTTCTCCACCAGTAATTCCCAATTCTATCTCTAAGGTCATACCTATTTTGCTCATACGCTCAAGGTATTTTTTGCAAATTTCAATATTTTCTTTTATAGGTTCTTCTGATAAATCCAACATGTGAGAACTATAAAGCGGTTTGCCATTTTCTTTATAAAATTTTTCTCCAGCGTTTAATAATCCATCAATCCAAGGGAGTAGGTTTTTTGCACAATGATCGGTATGTAAGATAACAGGAACATCATAAATTTTTGCTAATTCATGGATATGTTTAGCTCCTGCAATTCCACCTGCAATTGCGGCTTGTTGGTTTTCATTGCTCAATCCTTTTCCTGCATTGAAATGACAACCTCCATTAGAAAATTGGATAATAACGGGAGCATTTACTTCTTTGGCAGCTTCTAAAACAGTATTAACTGTGTTTGATCCAGTAACATTAACAGCAGGTAAAGCAAATTTACGCTCTTTGGCAATTTTAAATATTTCTTGAACAGCATCACCGTGGACAACACCACCTTGAATTGTTTTTATCATAAGTTTAAAATTTTTAGATAACAAAGTTACTATAAAAATACAATTAGAAATTCTTTTTTATAGATTGATTTTGGCTAAGATTAAATAATAAGTAGCCGAAAATTTATCTTTCTAAATACCCAACAATTAATTCAGCAGCTCTTTTTGAAGCACCTTTACCACCTAATTTAGCTTCAATTTCTTTGTAGGCATTAAGCATGTTAGATTTTCCAGGTTCTACTACTATTTTAGAAAGTTCAGCAGTTAAATTTTCAGTAGTTAATTCATCTTGAATTAATTCTTTAACCACTTCTTTGTCGGCAACTAAATTTACTAGTGAAATAAATTTAATTTTCACTACCATTTTTGCCAAATGGTAAAAAAGTTTACCTGTTTTGTAGCAAACTACTTGCGGAACATGAAAAAGAGCGGTTTCTAACGTAGCAGTTCCGCTAACCACCAAAGCAGCAGTTGCATGTTGTAATAAATCGTAGGTTTTGTTTTCTATGATGTTGATGTTGTTGGTTTCAAACTGCTTGTAAAAGCTTAAGGGTTGCGATGGAGCTCCTGCAATTACAAACTGATAATCGGGGAAGTTGTTGGTTACAGAAAGCATAATGTTTAACATGGCAGTAATTTCTTGTTTTCTGCTTCCAGGCAACAAGGCAATTATTGGTTTGTCGGAAAGTTGGTGTTTTTGATTAAAATTTTCTGGAGAAATTCGAGGATATTCAGAAATACAATCAATTAGCGGATGTCCTACAAAATCTACGTTGTAGTCGAATTTTTTATAAAAAGCTTCTTCAAAAGGAAGGATAACAAACATTCTGTCAACCACTTTTTTAATTTGGTGAACACGCTTTTGGTTCCAAGCCCATATTTTTGGAGAGATATAATAAAAAACCTTAATGTTATTCGCTTTTGCCCATTTGGCAATTTTCATATTAAAACCAGGGTAATCGACTAAAATTAATACATCTGGCTGATAAGTTTTAATGTCTTCTTTGCAAAAAGCGATATTCCTAAAAATGGTTCGTAAATTCATCAACACATCTTCCACTCCCATAAAAGCTAATTCTTTGTAATGCTTAACAATTTCAGCACCTTGGGCTTCCATTAAATCGCCACCAAAACAGCGGAATTTAGCATCTTCATCAGTATTTTTTAATTCTCTGATAAGTAAAGATGCTTGTAAATCACCAGATGCTTCACCTGCTATAATGTAGTATTTCATTGGTTAGGTAATGAGGTTATTGGTTTAAATAAAAACAATATAATAGATATAAAAAGCTCCATAAACAAGTGTTGCAAAGATGACTCCTTTGGCAGAAAAATCTTTTTTGAACCAATAAAATAAAAAAAACAGAGCTAAATTACTGAAGATGCTTGATTTTAAAACATTTACTATTTCACTAAAGAAAGGGTTTTTAACGATTTCAAAAAGCGAAAGATTGGAGTAGGTTTGCAGCCAAAAATACATCACGATATAGGGCAACAACAAACCTAAAATTAAGCCTATTACAATATGGTCGAGTTCTTTTAAATTACCTCTATATCTTTTCATTTTCTAACCATTTAATTGTTTTTAGCACTTCATAATCTGTAATATCGTGTTTTACAGGAACAACAGAAACATAGTTGTTTGCCAACGCCCATTCGTCAGTATCAGTTCCTTCATCATCAATAATAAATTTTCCTGTAAGCCAATAATAGGTTCTTCCCATAGGGTCTTTTCGAGCATCATAATCTTCCACCCAGTTTCCTTTGGCTTGTCGGCAAATTTTAATTCCAGCAATGAGTTGTTCATTCACATTTGGGATGTTCACATTTAAACAAAATCCCTTTGGTAAAGGATGTGAAAGTAAATTGCCTATGATATTTTTTGTAATCACTTTTGCAGCACTAAAATTAGCATCAATGGAATGGTCTAGTAATGAAAAACCAACAGATGGAATGTCTTGCAACGCTCCTTCAACTGCGGCAGACATTGTTCCTGAATAAATTACATTGATAGATGAATTGGAGCCATGATTAATTCCTGAAACAATTAAATCGGGTTTTTTTGCTAACAAGGTTGAAACGGCAATTTTCACACAATCTACAGGTGTTCCGCTGCAAGCATAGCCCTTTACGCCTTCAACTTCCATTTCTTGAATATGAAGGGTTGAGTTAAAAGTTATGGCATGTCCCATTCCGCTTTGAGGTTTGTCGGGAGCAACTACCACAACATCACCTAATTCTTTACTTACTTCTATTAGGGCTTTAATTCCAGGGGCAGTAATGCCATCATCGTTTACGATTAAAATATAAGGTTTTTTTTTCATAATGGTTTAAAACGTAAAATTAATCATTCGATAAGTTTAAATTTGAAAGAAATAACTAAATTATTGTAAAAAAATAACACAGATTAAACATTGATTAAATAAAATAGATTTAATTTTATAAGGTAATAGTTTTTAACCACAAAAACTTACGTATTATACTTTATTAGATTGTTAATTTAATATACTAATTTTAAAATTATGTTTTTTAAAAATTTTTTTAATAAAAACAAGGAAATTAAGCCCTTAAAAAAAGATGCTTACCATAGGGATTTAATGGACATGATTTGTTGGATAGAAATTCCTACAGAAAATATAAAACGTGCCATTAATTTTTATAAAGGTGTTTTTAATTGCGATTTTGATTACCAAGTTTTTAATGATATTGGGTATGCTTTTTTTAAAGGTAATGGTGATGCTTTTAAAGGAACATTGGTAGAATCTAAAACTTTTAAACCCGGAGATGGAATTCTTTTATTTTTTAAGGTTGAAGGTTTTATGACTTCGGCATTAAAAAATGTGCCTTTGTTTGGAGGGAAAATTATACATGAAAAAACAATGATTAAAAATATTGTTAACGAAACAACCAATGCAATTATTAATAATTACATAGATGGAAAAGTTGGCTATTATGCTAAAATTGAGGATAGCGAAGGAAATGTTATGGTACTTTATTCTAACAGCTAATTAAAGCCATTTTTTTC
>PHDR01000229.1 GCA_002841035.1 Bacteroidetes bacterium HGW-Bacteroidetes-12
GACATTAGCAAAAAATAAACCAGTGTATGCAATATGGTTAAAGGATCAAAGTGGAACACCGCCAAAGTGGTTGACCAACAACAATATTTACATTTATAAATGGAGTGAAGCGAGGTTACAAGACTTGGCTACACGATAATTAATTAAAATTATGAAAAAGACTTGCTTTGTAATAATGGGATTTGGAGTCAAAACGGATTTCAGAAGTGGAAGAAAATTAAATCTTGACAAGACATATGAGCACATTATTAAACCAGTATTTGAGGGATTAGACTTTCACTGTTTTAGAGCTGACGAAATTAAACATAGCGGAGTCATTGATAAACATATGTTTGAGCATATTGTGAAAGCTGATTTTGTAATCGCAGATATCTCAACCCTAAATCCAAATTCCATTTATGAACTGGGTATTAGGAATGCTGTAAAAAAACATACTACTTTAATTATTGCAGAAAAAAAGATGCAAGAATATGGATATCCTTTTGATGTTAATCATATTTCGATTGATAGTTATGAGCATTTAGAATCAGATATTGGTCATTCCGAAGTACTAAGATTTAGAGCACATTTAAAAAATAAAATACAAGAGTTAATAAAAAAACCTGAGGTTGATAGTCCTTTATATTCCTTAATTCCAAACTTAGAAACACCCAAGTTTACCGAAGAAGAAATAGAAGAACTATTAGAAGAAAAAGTGGAATTAAAGTCTGTTTCTGAATTACTCGAAGAATCAGAAATTGCTAGAAAAGAAATGAAGTATGAGAAAGCAATTGAATTACTAAATGAAGCAAGAAGTATTTATCCTGAAAATGAATTTATTATTCAACGATTAGTATCGGTAATTTATAAATCAGAGCATCCCAATAAAGGTTCAGCTCTCTTTGAAGCTGAAAAAATCTTAGCTATTTTAAAACCAGAAATATCTAATGACCCTGAAACACTTGGTCTTTCCGGAGCTATTAATAAAAGATTATATGAGGAATATAATGATGTTGAATATTTACACAAATCTCTTCGATTCTATGAAAGAGGATATAATATTAGACAGGATTATTATAACGGAATAAATTATGCATTTATGAGTACAATATCTTCACTGAAAAGAGATAATAATTTTGAGGCAACAGCTGACTTTGGCAATGGAATGATTGCAAGAAAAGAAGTGTTGAAAATATGCGAAAACTTAATCAATGAAAACTCCTTTAAAGAAAGAGATTTACAAGAGAAAGCATGGGTGTATTTAACACTTGCTGAAATATATTTTGCTAGTGATGAATTGGATTTGGAAAAAGAACAAATTGAAAAGGCAAGTGAATTTGCGAAGGAAGGTCAGTTCGAGTTTAACTCATATTATGAACAGAGGAATAAATTAGAGATAGCAATAAAAGAATTTAAAAACAAATACTCTAAGAAATAATGGCATATCTAAAAACATCAGATTTAAGGGAAACCTATTTCCAAAAAGCCCAGCCTTTAAATGAAAGTTCATTAGGTTTTCGTGCTCCAACTAAAAGAATCTTTTTATCATATAAGCATGAAGATAAAGATAAAGTTGTACCTGTAGTTAAATGGCTACAGTCAAAAGGTGTTAACGTCTATATTGACTACCTTGATAATGAATTAATTGGAAAATCAGATGTAGATGCTGCAAAAATTTTGCGAACTAGAATACAGCAGTCTGATAAATTTATTTTATTATCAACTCACAATGTTAGAGAGTCAAAATGGGTTCCATGGGAGTTAGGATTGGGAGATGGGTTTGATGGGTACAAAAATGTAATTAGATTGCCTTTAACAACAACTGGAACTTGGACTTCTAAAGATTATTATGATATCTATGGATACATTTACAAGTCTGACCTTGGATATGAACAGTGGTATGTAGAGTACCCAGATTCAAATTATAGTTTGATAAAATTGGAAGATTGGTTAAAAAGTTAAGAGTTAATTAATAATTGAACTATTCAAATATGTCCAACAAATCTAACTTTTCCTTAATAAATTCCCTTTAAAAATCAGGATAAAATATCAATTTATCTGTATCTTTCGGGTTCAATTTTTTACCTTGAAAACAGCACAAATTAAATGGCATTATTTCAAATATCCGTATTAAAAAATTACCTCAAAAGACAAGATGTTGAGCCTGTTGCAAAAGCCTATAAGAAGTTTAGTAAATACTTTCATAATCCGAGCATTCAGCAAAATATTAGAGAAATAAAAGAAGAAGGTTTTCAGCAGAAATTTTTAATAGAGTTGTTTGTAAATGTTTTTGGATATGTTATTAATCCTGACCAAAACTATAATCTCACTACGGAATATAAAAACGAAAAAGGTGCAAGAAAAGCCGATGGTGCTATTTTAAAAAATGGTAATGCTTTGGGTGTAATTGAACTAAAAAGTACCAAAACCAAAGACTTAGAAAACATACGCCAACAAGCATTTGATTACAAAGCCAACCAAACAGGTTGTATTTATGTAATTACTTCCAATTTTGAAAAGTTGCGTTTTTACATTAACAATGCGGTAGATTTTGAAGAGTTTGATTTGTTTACGCTTACTCAAAACCAATTTGAATTGCTCTACTTGTGTTTGCACAAAGACAATTTACTGAGCAATGTAGCTTTAAAAATTAAAGAAGCTTCGGTAAGAGAAGAAGAAGTAATTACCAAAAAGTTTTATGCCGATTATTCTATATTTAAACGAGAATTATACCGTGATTTAGTAAAGCTAAACATGAAAAATGAAGTTTTTAGAACTGAATATAGTAAGGAAGATGCCGAAAGAGCCAACAAAAACATAATCTGTTTAAAAAATCTCAAAAATTAATTGACCGTTTTTTATTTATATTTTTTGCAGAAGACCGGGACTTATTACCACCAAATTTCACCTTGAAAATATTGGCAGACTGGGGCGACCTTAAAGATAGGGATGCTTACTTCCCTTTGTACGAGCGATTCAAAATTTACTTCAAACATTTAGATTTAGGTAGGAATGGAACAGATAAAAAAGCCGAAATTTTTGCATACAATGGTGGTTTGTTTAAACCTGATGCAGTATTGGATAGTTTATTGATAAGCGATGAATTGTTGTATAAACATACCAAAGCACTTTCTAATTACGATTTTGAAAGTCAAGTGGATGTAAACATTTTAGGGCATATTTTTGAAAACTCGCTGAATGAAATTGAAAGCGTAAATGCCGAAATTGAAGGTGTTGAGTTTGACAAGCAAAAAACCAAACGTAAAAAAGACGGTGTTTTTTACACGCCTAAATACATTACCAAATACATTGTGGACAATACCGTTGGTAAATTGTGTGCCGAAAAAAAAAGTGAATTAAAAATAATTGACGAAGAATATACCAAAAACCGTAAAGGTAGAACTACTGCAAAATTAAAAGAGTTAAAAGACCAATTGGAAGATTACCGCCAATGGTTATTGCAAATTACTATTTGCGACCCTGCCTGTGGTAGTGGAGCATTTTTAAACCAAGCCTTAGACTTTTTAATAAAAGAACACCACTACATAGATGAATTACAAACTAGTTTGTTGGGTGGCGGTTTTGTGTTTCCTGATATTGAAAATACCGTATTAGAAAACAACATTTTTGGAGTGGATTTAAACGAAGAAAGTGTTGAAATAGCCAAGCTTTCGTTATGGTTACGTACTGCACAACCACGAAGAAAACTAAACGATTTAAGCAGCAACATTAAATGTGGTAACTCTCTAATAGACAGCAAAGCTGTTGCAGGAGATAAAGCGTTTAAATGGGAAGATGAGTTTTCTCAAATTTTTGCCAAAGGCGGTTTTGATGTGGTGATTGGAAATCCTCCTTATGTGAGAAGAACAGAATTACCTGATGAAATTAAAAATTACATTGAAAAAAATTATTATTCCGCATATAAACAATATGATTTATACATATTGTTTAATGAATTAGCTCTTAAAATAGTAAAAACTCAATCTTACATTGGTTTGATACAACCAAATAAGTTTTTATCCGCAGAATATGGATATAAGATAAGTAACCTTCTAATAAATAATTCTGAAATTATTTCTATTTACAATGTATCATTAGATAAAATTTTTGAAGATGCATCAGTTTACCCTTATATTTTTATTTATAAAAAGACTGGTTTTAATTTCGATTTTTATGATCAAAAAGTAAGTCTATTAGAGAGCTGTAAAACAAATGGGTTATTAGGGTTTGATGCAATTTTGAATTCAAAAAATATAATTGACAAAATATTAACTAAATCAATTAATTTAGGTTCGTTAGTTTCAAAAGTAAAACGAGGTGTTCCAAATTCTAAAATTGATTTTGGTGCTCAAGGTAAATTTAAAGGAATAAAATCTACACTTCTAAACTTACCCTATTATCAACCAAAACCCCAAGAATCTTTTGATTATTTATCTGAAATAGATGAAAAGAATAAGATAATAGAGTTTTCTAATAATCTTATAATGATGCCTAGAACTATATTAAGATTAAGGGCAATGCTAAAAGATAATTCAAGTCACATATTAGATAGGATATATTATTTTGAAGTATTAGAAGAAGAATATTTGCCAGATTTTTTAATTGCTATTTTGAATAGTAAATTATCTACTTTTTATTATGATTATGAATATGGAAGTACAAAAATTGGAGGAGGATATATAGATTTAAAAGGTTCTCAAATTATTAATTTTAAAATTCCCAAAGCTTCTAAAGAAAAACAAGAACAATTAAAAGTTTATTCAAATGAATTAACCCAATTGTATTGCAATTATGAAATTTGTTCAACTAAGTTTAAAAGTTACCTCCAATCTCAATTTTTAATTGAGAAACTTTCTACTAAACTCCAAAACTGGCACGAGCTAACCTTTGCTGAGTTTATAAAAGAATTAAATAAAGCCATTAAAATATCAGGAGGAACACCTTTAGCTAAACTCCAAGAAATGGAATGGATGGAAGTATTTGAAACAAAAAAAGCAGAAGCCCAAGCCTTAAAAACCGAAATAGATAAAACTGATAAGGAAATAGATAAAATGGTTTATGAGTTGTATGGGTTGAGTGAT
>PHDR01000230.1 GCA_002841035.1 Bacteroidetes bacterium HGW-Bacteroidetes-12
AGCTATAAATTGTTAATTGCTGGGATAGGCTATTCAATTAGCTCAAACATTTACCCAATGGTAATTGGAAAAGTTTTTACACTTGGGGATGTTGGTTTTTTTAATAGAGCTAAAGGACTCAAAGATTTACCAGTATTAATGTTTACTGGTATCATACAGCAGGTTACATTACCAACATTTTCAAACATTCAGGAAGAAACTACTCGTTTTTTCAATGCATATCGTAAAGCGATTAAAACTTCATTGTTTTTAGTATTATTACCACTACTCGTTTTTATTGTTAGCGCAGAACCATTAGTTGAGCTTTTGCTCACTTCAAAGTGGTTGCCTGCAGCTTATATGTTGAGAATTATTGCAATAGGAAGTATCTTTTACCCGGTAAGTGCTCTTAATATTAATATTATTGGGATTAAAGGTCGTTCAGATTACGTAATGATACTCCAGTTTATTAAAGACGGCTTTATATTTGCAGGGGCCTTAATTGGTCTTGTTTTCGGCATAGATGGTTTGCTCTGGAGCATGGCGATTACAGGAAATATAGGTTTCTTAATTAATATTTATTTTACTTCTAAGGTTATTAAATATCCCATAAAAAATCAACTTAGAGATTTATTTCCTGTAATTATGTTAGCTTCACTGGCAGGAATTATTTCATATGTATCAACATTATTAATATTTGGCAGCAATCTTTTTCTAATTATTGTTCAAACATCCTTAATAGGAGTTCTTTACATAGGTATAGCATGGTTGTTTAATCTGCCAGAGTTAAAAAGTTCAGTTGAACTCATTAAAAAAATGATAAAGTGACAGAAGAAAATAAAAGTAATATTTATGTTACCCAGCCCTTTTTGCCCGATTTAAAAGAATTTATTCCTTATTTAGAGCAAATTTGGAAAAACAAAATACTCACAAACAATGGTCCATTTCATCAACAGCTTGAGGATGAATTATGCAAATATCTTGGAGTAAAATACATTTCATTATTCTCTAATGGCACACTGGCTTTAATAACAGCACTGCAGGCACTTAAAATTACAGGAGAGGTTATTACAACACCATTCAGCTTTGTGGCAACAACACATGCCCTTTGGTGGAATAACATTAAACCAGTATTTGTTGATATTGAGCCAAACACATTTACACTTGATCCAGATAAAATTGAGGCAGCAATAACCCCCAGTACTACTGCAATTTTACCTGTACATGTGTATGGAAATCCTTGTTATGTTGATGAGATTGAGAAAATAGCAAAAAAGCACTCCCTAAAAGTCATTTACGATGCCGCTCATACTTTTGGAGCACAATTAAAAGGCCATAGCCTTTGTAGTTTTGGCGACTTATCAATCCTTAGTTTTCACGCAACTAAGGTTTTTAATACATTTGAGGGTGGAGCTATTGTTTGCCACAACCAGAAAATGAAGCACCATATTGATAACTTAAAAAACTTTGGTTTTCGTGGCGAAACGGTTGTTGAGGAACCCGGAATTAACGCAAAAATGAACGAAGTTCAGGCGGCAATGGGTTTACTCCAATTAAAGCATGTTGATTGTGTAATAGATAGGAGAAAATGGGTAACAACAGAGTACAGAAAACGTTTGAAAAATATAAAGGGAATTACTTTTTTAGAAGAGATTAAGGACGTTAACCATTGCTATTCATACTTCCCAATATTAGTTGATTCTCACAAATATGGAATAACTCGAGATGAATTATATCAAAAGTTAATGAACAAAAATATTTTTTCCAGAAGATACTTTTTTCCCCTTATCAGCCAATTTCCTTCATATAAGCATTTAGAATCAGCTCAGGCAGAGAATTTACCTATTGCTGAAAAGGTGGCAAATGAAGTACTTTGTCTCCCTATTTATAGTGAAATGAAAGTTGGAGAACTAGAAAGAATAGTTGAAATATTAGTTAAGTAAGTTATGAAAAACATTGTGCTTTTTGGTGGGGGTACTCATTTATCATATTGTATCGATATCATTGAAAAGGAAAATAAATATAAGATTGTTGGTATTACCGATCCAAATCACGAGAAGGGGGTAAGTTTATTTGGATACAAAGTAATAGGCCAACAGGAGAATATTAAAGAGTTAATTAATGAATATAAGATTGATTCTGGTATAATTACTATAGGAGATAATTGGACGCGAAAAATTGTTTATGACAAAATTGTCGAAATTGTACCTGACTTTGACTTTGTTTCTACAATTCACCCGTCAGTTGTTATTGGGAAAAATGTTACTATTGGGAAAGGGACTGTTATTATGGCTGGATGTATAATTAGCCCAAATGTTAAAATTGGAGAGTTTTGTTTTTTTGCTACTGGTGCAATTCTTGAACACGATAGTTTTATGGATGACTTTTCTAGTTTGTCAGCTGGATCTGTTACAGGAGGAAAAGTGAAAATTGGAAAATTTTCTGCAATCACATTAGGTGTTACTATTTTTGATAGGATTGAAATTGGTGAACATTCAGTTATCGGAAGTGGCTCGCTTGTGACAAAAGATGTCCCAAGCTATGTGCTTGCATACGGTAGTCCTGCCAAAATAATTAGAAAAAGAGAAGCAGGGGAAAAGTACTTAAAATAAATGGAAGAAAACACAACACTTCTTAGTGTATGCATGATTACTTTTAATCATGAAAATTATTTAAAAACAGCCATAAATAGCATAGTTACTCAGAATGTTGATTTTAACTTCGAACTAATTATAGGTGCTGATAATCCATCAGAAAAAGTACTTAGTATTTGTAATGAGTTTTTTCATTTAGAAAACCCGAATGTAATTCTACTAGACTCAAAGGAACAACATGGAATGATTAATAATTTTTTTAGAACTATCAACGCATGTTCGGGTAAATACATTACAATTTGCGAAGGAGATGACTACTGGACAGACCCATATAAACTTCAAAAACAGGTTGATTTTCTAGAAATGAATCCTGAATATGGGATGATAGCATCAGATATAAACTTAATTAATGAGAAAGGGGATGCTATTCCAGACAATGCAATGGTTTTACTACAGCGCGAAAAAAGAAAACCAGAACCCAATGTTTTTGATTTACTTCAAATAAATACCATAAATACCCTAACTACATGTATTAGGGCTGAATTAATAAAAGAGTTGACAAGAACTGCACAGGAAAATGGTTTATGGTTTGTGTATGATTACTGGTTTTGGCTAAACTCTTCGCTTGACAATAGAATTAAATTATTATATGATAAAACCGCCTCCTACCGTGTACACAATGAAGGCATAAGCCGAAAAAAGGGTTTTTTAGACACTCGAAAACACTTAATACACTTTGATATTGTTAAAAAAATTTATCATGACCCAAAGTTTTCAAATATTAATAAAAACAACTGGCAGATATTGGCCAAAATCTATTATAATTTATTTAGTTCGCCCCATTTAAAGATAAACAATAAGTTAACTCTTATGGGTTACTTAATGGCAAGGCCAAGCCTGTTTGTTTCATTCTTTAGTTTCTTTTTCGGTTTAATAATCGGTAAGCTAAAAGGGGGAAAAAACAAAAAGACCAACAACCCCGAAGTTGAGTAAAAAAGTATAAAACCAATCACCCAATCAATTCCATTATAACCGTATTTTTCTCAATCATTCAACCGATCTCGTCAGTAATGACGAGAGAATTCAGCGTAGCTAATCATCCAATCAAAACCCACATAATCCTACATTTTCCAATCAGTCAATCAGTTAATCAGTCAATCAGTCAACCTTGCCTCGCCCTGTCTGCCGACAGGCAGGCGGTAGGCAGGTCATCCAATCAATCATTTTTTAATATGCTCATAGTAATTACCATTAACTACAACCTCCACCAACACACCATCCCATGTGTAAATTCGGTTTTAGAGTCCGATTATAAGAACTTTAAAGTTTTTTTGGTTGATAATGGCTCTAGGGCAGATGATTATAATGAATTGGTTAAGAAATTCTCTCATGATAATAGAGTTAGTATACTGCGTATTGAAAAGAATAGAGGTTATGTTGGTGGAGTTAACTTTGGATTAGAGGCTGCAAAGGAGCACAACCCCAATTATTTCATGGTAATGAATAACGACACAATTATTGATAAATTTGCAATAAGCGAACTGGTTGCTGCTGCTAAAAGATATAGCAATAGAGCCATTGTGTCGGGCAAAGTATACTATCACGATCATCCTGATGTGCTTCAGCATACGGGAGTAGTCTTTTCCGATCCTCGCTACTGTGCAACAACCTATCCAGGAAGAAATGAGAAGGATATAGGGCAGCATGATATTGAGTTGGAAAGGGATTCGCTCGACGATGTTTTTTGGTTAATCCCATCAGATGTGTTTAATGAAGTTGGCTACTACAGCCATTTTTTTTATCTCTATGCCGAGCAGGGAGATTATGCCCAAAGGGCAAGACGATTGGGGTTTAAGTTAATATATAACCCCAAAGCAAAATTATGGCACAAAGAAAGTTTAACAACTGGCGGTGGCAATCCTAAGGCATTGCCAATTCAATATTGGACTGGTAAAAGTTATGTTGTTTTTATTGTTCGTAATTTAAAATTTAAGTATTTTATTAAAGCATTGCTTGTTCGCTACTTTAAAACCACTTACAGACTCTTTTTTGGAGATGTTATTAATAGAAAGGCTGCTTTTGCTCACCTTAGAGGTGTAAACTCAGGTATTGCTTGGATTTTTCATAGAAAACCCGATACAGGGTATAACCCATACATAAAAAGATAGATTTTCAATTATCAGTAAATGTTTAAAACAAACCTTCTTAATGAAAAAGGGAGCCTGTTTAACCAAACACCATTTGGCACTTTAGTCAAGATATTTCTTTTGTTGTGGTTAGGAGGCTTTTTTGTTTATGGAGTTGATAGTCAGATTGCCAGAACATTTTATTTTTCTTTGGTATTCATAATGTTCTTGTATTCAAAAAACAATTTGTTCTGGCTAGCATTTTTTTGGATTATGATTTTAAACCCTTGGGGATTATTCTATTACAGATGGAATTCATGGATTCTCCCACTAACCCCAACAGTTGGTATAGACTAT
>PHDR01000231.1 GCA_002841035.1 Bacteroidetes bacterium HGW-Bacteroidetes-12
ATTTGGGTTGTTATTTTCATTTAATAAAAATTCCTTTGTCTGATTTTTAAGAGTCTTAACATCTCCTATTTGTCCTTCAACCATTAATTGGTTATTTTGATTAACCAAAACCATAAATATATTACGGTCTTTAACCTTTGGTGGTTTTATATTAGGGTCAGGCATTGGAGATAATTTCCTTGAAATACCAGAATCGACATCCATCGTTGTTGTTACCAAAAAGAATATCAACAGAAGGAAAGCAATATCTGCCATTGATCCAGCATTTATTTCATTAACAGGTCTTTTAGCCATAATTACTCCTCTCCTTTATTTAAAAATTTTAGTAATAGATGAATAAATTAATGAAATCGTTGTAAGTCCTATAAGAATATAAGTGAAAATTAATGCTCCACCAACAAACTTGGAAGTTGACTCTGTGATTTCAAATTTTTCAAAAACTGCTCCTTCAATACTACTTGAAGCAAGAAAATAAGACAAAATTGCCAATCCTAATAAAATAGCGAGAGTGATTAAAGTTTTAACTATGTTTTTAGGATTCATTATCATAAAAACAATTGGGAAAGCAATCGCAATAACAGCACAAAGAATCATTAATATAATTCCCCAATTTATTAATAACGCAGCTTTTGATTCCGGATCAGTAGCAAAAAATAACACAGCAAATAAAGCAGATAATCCCATTAAAGAATAAAGTATTATTTTTAGTATCTTGTGATATAATTTATCTAATTCCATAAGTTTATATTTTTATAATTTAATATTTTATAATTTACTATTTTGTTTTTTTCATTGACGCTCTCATCTTTTGACAAGTTTAAGACAAATGAAACAAGACAAATTATGCTAATTTTTACGATTTTTTTAATATATCGCAATCTTTTTTAATATTTCTCTAAGTTTTTCGTCTGTTTTAGCGTGTTCTTCAAGTATTTTAACTATTTTAGAGTTTTTATCTTCTATTTCTTTAGTTTTCATTTCAATAGGTTTTAATGTGGAACGTCTATTCCATAATACAAAACCAACTAAAGAAAATATTGCGCCAAGCACAAAATACATCAATATATTAATATTACTAATTTGTTTTTGTATAGCATCAAATTTTGCATCAAATTTTTCATTCTGAGCATCAAGTTTTTCTTCTAAACGCAATATCCTATCTCTATCTGCCAGAGTAAATGATATTTCTTTTGTTTCTGAAAAAGAAATATTAGGTAAAAACAAAATAATAATTGTTAGAATTAAAATTATTTTTAATTTCATGTGTTAATAATTAATTTTACAGGTCACATAGCTTGTCCCGAGCTTGTCTCGGGAGAACACCCAAAATATTATCATTCCTTTGCCTGCCCCGTAACGAAGTGTATTGGGGTGTGAGCGTTAGCTTTCCGAATTATCGGAACAAGCGGTGAGTGTTTCATAAATTATGTTTTTCACAAAACCTTATCCTGAGTATTTAGAATAAAAAATTATGTAATTATTATTAATTTGATTTTTTATAATCAACAATAATGTCAATAAATGAGATAGTTGCATCTTCCATATCATTAACTAATTTATCAACTTTAGCAACAATAGTATTATAAAAAAGTTGAAGAATAATAGCAACGATTAGACCAAATACTGTTGTTAAAAGAGCGACCTTAATACCTCCAGCCACAATAGTAGGCGAAATATCACCAGCTGCTTCAATAGCGTCAAATGCACTAATCATACCAATTACTGTACCCATAAATCCAAGCATAGGCGCTAAAGCAATAAATAATGATATCCATGATAATCCACTTTCTAAGCGTCCCATTTGAACACTACCATAAGAAACTATTGATTTCTCTACATTATCTATACCTTCATTATATCTGTCAAAACCTTGGAAAAAGATAGCGGCAATAGGACCTCTTGTATCTCTACATAATTCTTTAGCTTTATTTACACCTCCACTTTTAAGTGTTTCTTCAACACTATCAAGAAATTTTTTGGTATTTGTTGTAGCTAAGTTCAAGTAAATAATTCTTTCAATTGCTAATGCCAAACCAAAAATAAGACATAACAAAACAATTCCCATAAATCCTGCACCACCTTCGATAAATTTCTCTTTTAAAACTTGATGAAATGATGTTTCTTCAGGAATTACTTCTTCGGTGTCTGTTGTTTCTTCTATTGGATCAGCAGCAAGAGTTGAATCTTGTGTTGTTGAATTCACTTGCTCGGTTGCTGAGATGTTTTCATCTAAATCTTCCTGAGCTACTATAACATTTGAAATCCCAAATGTTAGTAATCCTGTGATTGTCAAAAAAGCAAATAATTTTTTCATAATGAATTTTTAATTTATTAATTTAGTTTAACTTTATTTATCAATTCCAATTTTAGGATTGTTTTTTCTGATTTTTGGCGGAGAGAGTGGGATTCGAACCCACGATATCCTCGTGAGATATACACGCTTTCCAAGCGTGCGCCTTCGACCACTCGGCCACCTCTCCTCTTTTTTATGTAAAAAAGAAAAGCTAAATTACAAAAAAAAACAAATTACACAATTTTTTATTTTTTATTTTTTAAAATTAGTAAATCTTAATAAAAATTTCTCACAAAGACGGTCAGTCTATTTCAGTTACCAACAGTGTTTAATTTTGCTAATTTTAGATATAAATATAAAAACTTATGTAATTTTGCTTAAAATAATTATTGTAAAATTTAGATATATTTAATCATGGTAAAACAAATGACATCACAATTAGCAATAGAACTGGAAGACAAATATGGAGCACATAATTATCATCCATTACCAGTAGTTTTAGAAAAAGGAAAAGGTGCAAAAGTATGGGATGTTGAAGGAAAAGAATATTTTGATTTTCTTTCAGCATACTCAGCAGTAAATCAAGGACATTGTCATCCAAGAATAGTAGGAGCTTTAAAAGAACAGGCAGAAAAACTAACTCTTACTTCAAGGGCTTTTTATAATGACGTACTAGGTTCTTATGAAAAATATATTACTGAATATTTTGGTTTTGACAAAGTATTACCAATGAACACTGGTGCCGAAGCTGATGAAACAGCTCTTAAACTTTGTCGTAAGTGGGGCTATATGAAAAAAGGTATTCCTGAAAATAAAGCAAAAATTATTGTATGTGAAAATAACTTTCACGGACGTACTATCACAATAATTTCAATGTCAACAGATCCTGTTGCATATACAGATTTTGGACCTTTTACTCCTGGTTTTATTACTATACCTTACAATGATCTTAAATCTTTAGAAAAAGAATTAAAAAATGACCCAAATATTGCTGGCTTTCTTGTTGAGCCTATTCAGGGTGAGGCTGGAGTTTTTGTGCCAGAAGATGGTTATTTGAAAAAAGCATACGATTTATGCAAACAATATAATGTATTATTTATTGCTGATGAAGTACAAACAGGTATTGCAAGAACGGGCAAATTATTAGCTTGTGAGCATGAAAATGTGCATCCTGATATTTTAATCTTAGGTAAAGCTATTTCGGGTGGTGTTTTCCCAATTTCTGCTGTACTCGCTAATGATGATATTATGCTATGTATTAAACCTGGCGAACATGGTTCTACATTTGGAGGAAATCCTATTGCATGTAAAGTTGCTGAGGCTGCATTAGAAGTTGTTAGAGATGAAAATCTTTGCGAAAGAGCTGAGGAGCTTGGTAAAATATTCCGCAATGAAATGAAAAATATTAATTCTGACATGGTAGAATTAGTCAGAGGTAAAGGCTTATTAAATGCTATTGTTATTCGTCCAAAAAATGGAAAAACAGCATGGGACGTTTGTGTGAAAATGAAAGAAAATGGCGTATTAGCAAAACCAACCCATCAAGATATTATTCGTTTTGCTCCTCCTCTAATAATTACAGAAGAAGAACTTTATGAAGCTATAGATTTAATAAAGAAATCAATATTGTCGTTTGAATAAACATTTTCAGAGGTAAAATAATATTTTGACAATCAAATGATTATTTGTTTTTTTGAGCAAAATAAAACTCCGAAAAGTGTGAAAAATATTAAAAATCGGGGGTTAAATTTTTGCTACTAATCTTGATAAGTGCGGAATTCAGAACATTGTGTTGTAGACACATAATTGATTAGTTTCACCACGTTATTGGTTTGATTTTTCCTTTTTTTGTGAAGTGAAGCGTAGCGAAACGGAACAAAAAAAGGAAAAATATCACGAAAAAATGACAACTTGTTTAAATTTGTATAATTAAACAACTAAAAACATTACAAAAATGAAACAAGTTTATCATTCTAACGCAAGCACAAACATACGATTGCGTTCTGAAATTAATAAAAGTCATTTACTTCTGTGAAAACTTAGATATTTATATAAATGTTGAATTTAATTTCTAAAAACACGAATCATATTGATAATAAAATGTATGTTTGCAAACATAAGACGATGTTACTAATATTGACATTATAGAATAGAAATCCCCTATAATTCCTTAAAAAAAATGAAAACACTTGAATTTAATGGTAAAACTTTTGACGTTGATGGAGATGGTTTTCTCATAGAGCCAAAACTTTGGAATGAAGAAGTAGCTTCTCTTTTTGCGAAAGCTGATGGCACAGGTAAACTTAACGAGAAACATTGGGCAGTAATTAATCATATACGAAATCATTGGAAAGAAACGAATATGGCACCAATGGTAAGAAGTATCTGTAAAGATACAGGAATAAGATTAAGAGAAATATATGAACTTTTTCCTATGGGACCTGCTAAAGGAGCATGTAAAATTGCAGGTTTACCAAAACCTGATGGCTGTGTATAATTATAGAAGTCCCCTAAAATAAACTATTATGACAATATATCACTGGATACTTTTGTTTAGTTTTGGAATAAGTTTAGCATATTGCATAATGCTTTTCTTTCAGGCATTGAAATCGTTAAAAACTAAAGACTACACAGTATCTAAAGGAAAAAAAAGACAAGCAATTGCATATTCATTTACAGGAGCTATGTCGCCAAAAAAAAAAGAAACAGCTTACTTGAATCTAACCACTTATGCCACTGATGTAACATTTCATTTAGG
>PHDR01000232.1 GCA_002841035.1 Bacteroidetes bacterium HGW-Bacteroidetes-12
CGATAAAAATCTTGCGAAAGAGTAGGTGTGGCAACAATAAAAATAGCACGAAAAAAAAGTGCAGTGCTTGCTAAAACTAGAAAATTATTTTTTTGAGTTGAGTAAATTCTAAAAAATAAAACAAACAAAACACTATACAAAACAACAATCTCAAAAAAATCGATTCTTGAAACTTTATAGGCAAAAAAATAATAACAAATGGCACTTAAGCCTGAGAGTGAAGAATAAAATAGATACTTAGTCCATTTATTATTAGATAAATCCAACATTGTTAAGACCGGCTAAAAATTGAGTTACAAAACACATACGTAAACCCTGTAAAAAGCATTAAATGAAATGGAAACATTCCAAAATCGAATCCGTCTTGTTTAACTAAAAAAGCACTGTATAACCCGAATCCAAAATAAAGCATTAATACTCCTTCTATTATTAAACTAAAAGGAAGGCTTTTCACGATGTATTTATTATTTTTCCACTTATCAGCAATGGAATTAACATTAAATTTAGGTGTTCTTATAAATTCACTTTTTTTACCAAAATGACCTTCTAAAATTGCAATTGTATTGTGCCATGAAAAACCCATGGCAATGGAAAAAAAAATGAAGAATTTAGGAATAAAAATGAATAATTTTTTTATGCCTCCCCCATAAATTTGGCTGAAAGCAATCCAATAGCAGAAAAAAAACATGATTGTGCTACTTAAAAAGAATGCCATTAAATAAAACATAAACTTAAATTCTGGAAAGTTGGCTTTAATATACAATATGGGTACACTAAGAATGGCAACAATAAATATGATAAAAAACATAGAGCTATTAAGTAAATGAAAAGCTGCATGCCATTTTGTTTTAGATGGTATATTTTTTGAAGAAATTATTTTTTTTATCATTTTTTGAAAATTTTCAGCACCGCCTTTATTCCATCTGAATTGTTGTGAGCGTGCTGCACTTATAACAACAGGAAGTTCTGCAGGGGTAACGATATCTTCTACATAATGAAATTTCCAATTTTTAAGTTGAGCTCTATAACTCAAATCAAGGTCTTCTGTGAGGGTGTCTCCTTGCCAATTTCCTGCGTCAATAATACATGATTTACGCCAAATTCCGGCTGTGCCATTAAAATTAATAAAATGATTTTGACTGTTACGTCCTACTTGCTCCAATGTAAAATGTAAATCGAGTGCAAAAGCCTGTATTTTAGTAAGTAAAGAATAGTCTTTGTTAATATGCCCCCATCTTGTTTGAACTACTCCAATTTGTTCATCTATAAAATAAGGTAAGGTAAGATTTAGCCAATCTTTTTCTGGTAAAAAATCTGCATCAAAAATAGCAATAAACTCACCTTTTGCAACTTTTAGTCCTTCTTTTAATGCTCCAGCTTTAAAGTTACTCCTTTCAGTTCTAGTAATATGTTTGATGTCTAAACCTGTTTTTTGTAATGCAATTATTTGTTTTTTTGTATCGAACACCGTTTCATCAGTAGAATCGTCTAAAACCTGAATTTCTAGCTTTTCTTTAGGATAATCAATTTGAGCAATATTGGCAAGTAAACGATGCATCACATACATCTCATTGTAAACAGGGAGTTGAATTGTTACTATAGGGAGTTCTTTAAAAACAGATAAATCTGGTTTTGTTTGAAGTTTAATAGTTTTTTTATGTTTAATGTAATTAAATAATAAGTTGATTTGTGAAATTGCATAAAAAAAGATTATTAATAATGCAATTGTATAAACAATGATGATGGTGATGGCAATGATCATAGTTACTTAAAACTGTATTTAAAAATCCAACTTAAAATTTTAATTCCTGCAAATATACTTCCTTTAATGGTACCAGACACTTTAGAAACCCCAATTCTGTTTCTATATTTTACTGGTATTTCGATATAATTTAATTTTTGTTTCAGCACTTTTAGTTGCATTTCAACAGTCCAACCATAGGTTTTGTCTTCCATATTTAGTGCTATTAATTTGTCATATTTTATGGCTCTAAAAGGTCCTAAATCGGTGAATTTTGCTCCAAAAAAAAGTTGCATTAAAAAGGTTGCCAGCCAATTACCAAAAATTTGTTGAGGGGTCATAGAACCTTTTTCTCTTAATTTTTTGTTTCTCGCTCCTATTACGAAATCAATATTATTAGTAATTATTGGAGCTACAATTTCTGTTAATTGCTCAGGATAATCTGAATAATCGCCATCTAAAAAAACAATAATATCTGGTTTTTTTGAGCATTTTGCTACGTAACTCATTCCTTTTAAACAGGCATAACCATAGCCTGCTTTGGTTTCTGTTAAAACAGTAGCACCTGCATTTAAAGCGTTTTGAGCTGTATTATCCGTGGAATTATTATTTACTACAATAACCTCATCAACAATATTTGGTATGTCTGAAATAACCTTAGCAATGGAATCTTGCTCATTATATGCGGGAATAATTACTTTTATTAGTTGATTCATTACTAATTAAAAAAATAGTATGCTTTTTGTTTTTTTAGGGAAGGTTTTATGAAGCTTTATTTCTTTCATTCATCATTTTTATTAAATCTACGGAATTTCCAAGAGGAATATCAACCGATTTTATCCTGCCTTCTTCTGGTCCGTTTTCTAGCTTAAGAACCCCTCTTGGACAAACAGCGGCACAAACTCCACAACCTACGCAACTCGAACGAATAATGTTTTCTCCTTTTTGAGCATAAGCTCGAACATCAATGCCCATTTCACAATACGTGGAGCAATTTCCACAGGAAATACATTGTCCACCATTAGTGGTAATTCTAAATCGAGATTTAAATCGTTGAACCAATCCCATATATGCTGCCAATGGGCAACCAAATCGACACCAAACCCGGTTACCTAAAACAGGATAAAAACCAGTTCCTATAACGCCTGCGAATACCGATCCTATTAAAAATCCATAGTAATACTCAACATCTTTGGTTTTGATGCCTAAAAGTGTATCGACTCCGGTAAAAAATGAATATAGCGTAAAAACTGTCATTAATAGTGCGAATACTAAAACACCATGTATTAGCCATCGTTCAATTTTCCAAGCTATCATTTTTTTACTAGAAAGTTGCCTGTAAGGGTCTCCTAAAGTTTCTGCTAAACCACCGCATCCACAAACCCATGAGCAATACCATCTTTTCCCAAAAAAATAAACAAATATGGGTACAATAATTAAGGTTAGGCTAATTCCCCATACTAAAATGAAAATACCCATGTTGCCACTTGCAATTAAACTATTGAGGTTCCAATCGAAAAAGAAATCATAATCTAACGGAAAAGCGTTTTTAAAATCGTAATAGGGTTGGTTAAATCGAACTAATATTTCAGGGAGTAAGAAGGCAAATCCTATTTGAAAAAACAAGACTGATGTGGTTCTTACTATTTGGTATTTATTGTGCCTATATTTAATGTACATTCTTACTGCCATTACAGTCATTGCTGTACAATACAAAAACCCATAAACAAACCATTGACTCGCTAAATTACCACTCAAAGCGGTGCTTATTGGGTCAAGAATATACGTCCAATTAACAACATAGTCGGGTTTGAAATAAAGTAATATATAAAAGGAAACTAAGTAAATGAAAGATAATATACCTATCCATCCTCTATTTGTTGCCTTGCTCTGAAAAATACCATCGTTTTTAATGCCTGGTTTTCCTAATAAAATAACATTGGGTAAAATAAATAACAACATACCCAATATACCCAATCCGAAAGTTAACAACCAAAAAAGACCTTTGTTTTCATATACAATTCCTTTTCCTGATGGTTTCACTAATTCATAAGCTAAATTATGTGGTTTATCCCAAATTACGTTATCCCACTCTTGGGTTTCTTTATGAATTTTGTTAGCGTTTTCTAATCCATTAATGATAGCCGTGGATATCGAAAATTGGCTGGGAAATTCTATTCCTATTACTTTTTCATTAATTTCTTTTTTAAAAAGTTCACTTTTTATTCCTTTATTTTCTACAAAAGAGTTGAAAGTTGTTTCCGTTAGCTGATATTTTCCTATAAAAAGGAGTGAAGTAAAAATTCCAAGTGCAATTAAAAATAATACTAATCCTACTGTTTTTATGTTTTTCATTTGATTACTCATTTAAATTCCAATTATATTCTAAAAAAGAAATGGTGGCGGTTTCATTTACTTTAGTATTTGCATATTTATTGATAAACCCTACAACTCCTCCAACAACGTCAAAATCTGATTTATACCATTCGAAAATCTGGCTTATCTTAATGTTATCAACATCCAATTTGTTTTTTGAGGTATCATTTACCCATTTTTTTGCTTGAGCATTAAGTTGAGCATAAAGTTTTTCGGGTACAAAAGCTTCATTAAGTAATATAGGACAAGAACCTGCTGCACAATTAAATGCAACATGTACTAATGGTTCTTTATATTTTGGACGAACAATTACATTTTCAATATCGTTTAATGAATATGTTTTATCACCTGACTGAATGAATTTTTTATCCCAAGGTTTTCCATTTTCTAAATTAGTGATGCTGCTTATAGGATAGTTGGAGGCAATTAAATAAACAGTAGAAGCATTGTATAAATTAAACCAGTATGCCAATGCTTCATTTTTTGACCAATCATTTTTCACTGGTTTTTCGGCAAGGTAATCAATGTATTTTTTTAATTCCGTTAACTCACTTTTAAACCCTTTATAATTTACTTTTCCTTTTTCTGTAACATATTTTTTACTAAGTTCATTCCATAATTGATGGTTGGGATTATCATTTACTTCTATTTCTTCTTTTAGAATAGGTTTTTCAATATTGGGTTTTATTGTTTGTGGTTTTGTTTGCTCTAACAACTTGGTTTGTGGCTGTTGGATGTTTGTGCTTGAAGCTTGAGGCTTACTTTCTATATTGTTTTCAACAACAATTTCAGTAGTATTTTCAGTAGTAATTTCACGCTCATTATCTAGTGCTAATTCTTGGTCGATTTCCAATAAAGTAGTTTCTTCGGCAGAAATTACTGTTTGATTATTTTCATTGTTATGATTTTGACAAGAGAATAGGAAT
>PHDR01000233.1 GCA_002841035.1 Bacteroidetes bacterium HGW-Bacteroidetes-12
ACCATAAAAAAGGTAACTCGCTAATAGTACTAAAACATTTTGTTGTTCTATTTTTTTATAAAAGACAAACCAATATAGAAAAAATACAGTAGGTAAAAAAAGAAGAAATGCAATTGAATTAAATAACATACACTAAAAATTACCGATTTGTAATAATAAAAAAGGCAAGTAACCGCTGCGAAAATAATTTTCAAAAATAATAAAAAATTGATAGGAATAGCTATTAACTAAGCAATTGAATATCGATAGTAAAACATTAAAATTTTATACCCAATGGATTAATTTAAAATAAAAAAAGCGACTTTAATAATATTAAAGACGCTTTTTTATTTTCTTTTTTTATTTTTAACCTACCGTTTTGCAGGAAAATTAGCCTCAAAAAATAGTTTCATATCGTTCCAAGAAGTAGTGTCAGCTTGTTCATTATAAGCAATAGGCATATCAAATTTTTTACCTGTTTCGTCCGATTTTTTATTGGTAAAAGCGTGTGTAGAATTTTCGTAAGCAATAAAATTATAAGGAGCATTAACACTATCCATTTGGTGTTTAAAATTAGCAACATCAGTTTCTGGGACAAAAGCATCAGCAGCACCATGCAACACCAATGTTTTTGATTTTGCCATCTCTTCGGTTGCTTTAAAACCACCTAACCCACCATGAAAACTAACCACGGTTTTAAATGGAATGCCCATGTTGGCAGCGTTTAACGATACGGTTCCGCCAAAGCAATAGCCTAAGGCAGAAATGTTTTCTTTATCCACTTCTTGGTTACTTTGCAAAGCATCGTAAGCGGCTTGCATTCTTTGTTTTAGCAAACTAGGATTACCGTAAATAACACCCGAAATTTTTTGAGCATCTTGCGGATTGTCAGCCGTAAGTCCGTTGCCAAACATATCAACCGCTAGCACAACATAACCCAATTCTGCCAATTTTTCGGCTCGCATTTTGGCATAGTCATTCAATCCCCACCATTCATGAACCAACAAAATACCAGGTTTTTTACCTTTAACATTATGGTCGTAGCAAAGATAACCAACATGCTTTGTTGTGTCCGATTGATAGGTTAAAACCTCACTTTCAACATTTATAGTAGGTATTTCTTCTATTGTTGTTGTTTGTTCTTGCAAATTTTCACCGCACGAAAATAATAATGCACTCGCAATTGTTGCGAATGATAAGTAACTTATTTTTTTCATTTTTTTCGATTTAATAATTAAATTTTAGCATGTGTTCCATCACAAAAAGCACCTTTGGTTGAGTGTTTACAGCCACACCAAGCTACTTTTTTATCGGCTTCAATTGTTACAGCAACGGGCGTAAATTCCGTTCCTTTGTGCGAACCATCGCAAAAGGGTTGGTTTTTACTTTCACCACAAGCACACCAATATTTAGTGCCTACTTTTTCTTCTAATACATAAGGGCTTTTTTGAGCAATTTTTGGATTTTTCATGCGATATAAATTTTAAGGTTTGAGGAGCAAATGTACAATTAAATGTTTATACATATAATGTTAATACATTAATTTTATCCCCTTCAATCGTTATTTAGATTGATTACAAATAATAATAATAATAAAAATATATCTATTAAAGGAGTAACTTTGATTTTTAATTGCTATGTTATGAAAACAATAAGTAAAATAACTATCTTAATTGCAGGAATGTTGTTTTTCATGCATTATTTCATTCCTCATAGTCATATAAAAACACAGGCAACGCAAGTCGTTAGTTCGTCATCTGAAATAGTAGATGTTTTTAGTTTCTTTTCTTTTATAATCGATTTTGATTTAGGCGAAAATCACCTCAATTCTTTTGTTAATAATGCACCAGAAATAGAAAAAGAATTAACAAACGACTTTTTTCTGTTTTCATCATTCAACATTGATGCGTTTTTTCAACTTAGTTTTTTAAAAATTACTGCTTCTTATACTGAATTTTCAGAAATATCGCATCTTAATTTAACCTACCCAAACGCTAATCTGTTTAGAGGTCCCCCATCTTCATTTCTTTAATAAAAGAAAATTTGAAAATCTCTTTATCTAACCATTTTTTTTTTAAAAAGTGGTGCAGTTTGTGTATAACTAATTTCATACTCAATACATATTAAAAAGTCAACAATATCAATATGAAAAAATTAAAATTTATGGCTATGGTGCTTGTTTTAGCAGCATCGCTAACTTCTTTTACAGATAACGAAAATTCGGCTTGGCTAACCAATTACAACGAAGCTATTAAAAAAGCAAAAACAGAAAACAAATTAATTTTAATGGATTTTTCGGGTTCCGATTGGTGTGCCAACTGTATTCGGTTAGAAAAAAGCGTTTTCCAAACAGAAGCCTTTAAAACGTATGCAAAGGATAAGTTTATTTTGTTGAATGTAGATTTTCCGATGAAAGCCAAAAATAAACTTTCGCCCGAACTAACAAAGCAAAATGCCGAATTAGCAAAAAAATACAATAATGACGGGCAATTTCCAACCGTTATTATTTTAAATAGCGATGAAAAAGTGTTGGCTAAAACAGGTTATATTGAAGGTGGTGCAGAAGTTTACATTAACCACCTTAATAAATTGCTAAAATAATATACTCAATGCACATAGTTTTTCGTTTTTTTTACTCTTTCTTTTTCACTTTTTCATCGTTAAAATTTATCAGCGTAGCAAAGGCTATGCTTCAAAATTTTGCCTCGAAAAAGCAAAAAAATAAATTCGTAAAATTCCCCGAAAAGCTAAATCCATTGAGTATACAACGAATTTTTATCGTAGTAGTTGCTTTGTTTTTTACAACCAATTTGCTTTCGCAAGAAGCAGAAAAATTTGCCTATAAACAAGTACTCAAATTAATGGGCACTCGTTTTGAAATTACAGCCGTTTCGGCAGACGAGCAATTGGCTAAAAACAGCATAGATTCTTGCATTAAAGAAATTCAACGTATTGAAGACCTAATTTCATCATGGAAACCAACCACTCAAACGAGCCTTATAAACGATAATGCTGGAATACAGCCTGTTAAAGTTGATAGAGAATTAATAGGATTAATTCTTAGAAGTAAAAAAATATCGGAACTAACAGGCGGAGCATTCGACATTTCGTTTGCATCGGTAACCAATTTATGGAAATTTGATGGCACACAAAACACCTTACCAACAGAAGAAGAGTTAGCAAAATCGGTAGCCAAAATAAACTACAAAAACATTATTGTTGATGAACAAAATCAAACCGTTTTTTTAAAAGAAAAAGGAATGAAAATTGGTTTTGGTGCAATTGGTAAGGGATATGCAGCCAACATGGGTAGAAAAAAAATGATAGAATTGGGCATTAAAGACGGAATAGTTAATGCCTCGGGCGATTTAATAACGTGGGGGAAAATGGAAAACAATTCCGATTGGAGCATAGGAATAGAAAATCCTAAAGAAACGGGTAAAGTAATGGGCTGGCTGGTAATTAGCAATATGGCTGTTGTTACTTCGGGCAATTACGAAAAGTTTTTTATGTTTGAAGGAAAAAAATATTCGCACATCATTAACCCAACAACAGGTTGGCCTGCAACGGGTTCGAAAAGTGTAACCATTATTTGTGCCGATGCCGAAATTGCTGATGCTTTGGCTACTTCGGTTTTTATTTTAGGTCCCGAAAAAGGAGTTGAACTTATCAATAAATTAAAAAATATTGAATGTTTAATTGTTACCGATGCCGATGAACTTGTTACTTCGAGCGGAATAAAATTAAACTATTACGAAAATAAAGCAACAAAACAAACTACTAACAATCAACTAATTATTAATAATAATCAAAAATGAAAACTAAACTAAAATTGCTCTTTTCAGTTCTTGGGCTAACATTTCTTAGCTCGTGTGCAGCGGTGGAAGAGTTTCAAAAAGGAGCTATAAATGATGAAGATATGAAATTGTCCGATTCAAAAATTAAAGTGTTCGATACTAATTTTCAATCTTATCGTGAAGGAGCTTCGGGTGCTAACGGTGGTAAATCGGGAGGAGGTTGTGGATGCAATTAAAAAAACTGTTACTTAGCACAGCAATTTTAATTTTGGGAGGAAATTTAATTGCACAAGAAACAAATAACAAGCAAAGTTATTTGGATACTACAAAAGCAAAAATTGGTCAGGTAGAAGTTGATATTTTATCGAGTTATTATGACCAAGATGGAATACACTCTCCAGTTACAGGAGGCAGAGGAACAGAAGATTTGCAAGATTTAACAAATACCTTAATAATTAGTATTCCTTATGGAAAAAACACGTTTTCTATTAACCTTGGTCAAGACAACATCACTTCTGCTTCAACAGATAATATGGATACAGATGTTTCTTCTGATTCAAAGGTGGACTCACGAAATCATGGAGATATTACAATAACCCATAAGTTAAATAAAAGAAAATCATACCATGTTGGAGCAGGATTTTCAAGCGAATATGATGTTACTTCATTCAATGTAGGAGGTGGTTTTTCTATAGAAAGTAAAGATAGAAATACTAGCTTGGATTTTAATACAAAGGTGTATTATGATAACTGGCTACTCTATCAACCTGCAGAATTTAGACCAGGAGTTGATAGTTTTGTATTAGAAAATTTTAATCACCAAATTTATGACTCTCCAAATGGAGAAGACACAAGAACAAGTTATAATTTTTCTTTGACGATAGCACGAGTAGTGAATAAAAAATTACAAGTTTCAATAACTGGAGATTTTGTGTACCAAACAGGATTGCTAAATACCCCATTTCACAGAGTTTATTTTGATGATGGTTTTGATGCTTCTGGCTTAGATGAACTTTCAACCATCAAATCTAAAAAAGTAAGAAAACGAGAGTTTTTGCCTGATTCAAGAATAAAAATTCCTGTTGCACTACGTTTACATTATTACATTAACAGCACTTTTATTGTGAGAGGTTTTTATCGTTATTATTATGATGATCGTGGTTCTTAATGGCTGCATGGTCGTTTCACTTCGGCAGGGTTACCGGCAGCCTGCCGGC
>PHDR01000234.1 GCA_002841035.1 Bacteroidetes bacterium HGW-Bacteroidetes-12
TTTCATATTTTAAGGAATTATCGTTGTTGTAATATTAAATTTTACAGATGCATTTTCTTCAACTTTGGGGATTAAACACCATATTGTTATAGAATTATTCCTCTCACATAGTCCTATCTGTTGAATTTCTACATTAACTACATAATTGTTATTTATTTTTGTTACCTTATGCGTAACTTTTGGAAAATCACAACCTGCAACACCACCAACATAACCAATGAGTGTGTAATTATTAAAGTCAATTACTGGCAACTGATAATTGCCGCAATCCGAATATGGATTTTTATGTTGAATTAGTTTTTGATAGTCGGTATTATTTCTAATGATATGTTCTATTCCTATTTTTCCAGGTAGCATACATCTTAAAGTTATTTCCTCACAAGGAATAATGTTTTCTTCTTGCTTCTTATTGTTAAAAGAAAATAGTGCAGAAATTAGTAATAGAATTACTATTATATACATTGCTGGAGTTATGGTTTTCATATCTTGATGAACTAATTCGTATATAATTATTGCTTCTTCTGTTCTTCTTTTAATTTGTTCATTTCTTTTTTTAATTCAATAATATAAAGTGTCAATTCCTCTATTTTTTGCAGTAGTATAGCATCCATTTGAGCAAGGTCAATTCCGTTTTCTTTCACTTCAGTAGCAGAAGGTACATCAGGTAAGTGTTTGTTTTCTGTAATAAAATTTTCTACTTCGTTAAGTGGCATTAAACTGCAGTATGTGTAGCATCAAACTTACTTTTTAAATCAAGATGTATTATAATTGGATCATGATTAGGAAAGCCATCGTGCCATTTCTTTACGTCATCAATACAAATCCCCAACCATTTATCACCGTCAGAAGGACTTGAAGGGAAAGGATTGTTGAAACCAGAACCAACAGGTCCAGTATAACCACAATTATTACAATTGTAACCACACCCAGAGATTCCTGTGTGTCTTACATCCCAACGACCAAATTGGGTTGCCACATGTATATCTAGTTCTATTACTCTTGTGAAAAATAATGACTGATAAAAGCCACCAACAGAGGGGTCAACCACACTTTCTTGAAAATTATTATGTCCTGCCAACCGATATACATTATTCAATTTGGCACAATTGATAGTTGGGTCAGCTAATTGGATAGTGATTGCTCTATTCAACAACTGAAATTCCTGTCCATTATTATCCATAACAGTTAACCTAAATACATACGTGCTACCTTGTAAAATATCATTATCCACCCTGCTACCACTTGAAATGCTATCGGTAACAACAAAATTTGCCATTCGCAAAAAGTTGGGGCTGCTTTCTGCACTCAACATGGCTTTATCTATCATTACCTGTGTAATATCGTTGTAGCTTACAAAAGGAAAATCAATAAAATCAATAGTATTTAATGAATCGGTATTTTCAAAATCATCGGGAAATAATTCAAAAGAAGTGAAAATACCTATAGTACCTTCTGCTACATTTATGGACATATTCGCTGCCGTAAATTTAACTTTTACGGCAACAGCATTTTGTACTATCAATAACAATACAAAACTAATAAGGATTGTTTTTTTCATGTTTTTTTTGTTTTTTATTTAATCTTATCCCTAAGATAGGAAATGAAATTGTAAATAATGGCAAATTATCTGTAGTTGTTGAACCCACAACAAGAGAAAATTCTACACCCAACCTTAGTAACCCTCCATTTAGAAAGATACCTAGCGATGGAGCTATAGCACTACCATAACTATCATAAGAAATTATAGAATAGGTAGTCTTAACCCCCGCATTAAAGTAAAGATATTTGGATAAATTATATTGGATAAAAACTTTACCTCTTATTATATCCAATGGACCTCCTTGGAATGTTTTGGTGTTGTTTATCTCCTCAATTATTAATGATATTATTGCACCACCTCCAATGCCTCCACCAATACTTAATTTTCTATTTATAGGATAAGTGTATATATATTCTAAACCGATAACATGAATGTTTAACAAATGAGCTCCTTTTTTCGAGTTTTCAGTAACAATGTTATCGGTTTGCCCCACCACAGGCAATACAAAAGCGAGTAATAAAATTATAGTAAGAATTTTTTTCATGAATTAATGTGTGAATGCATAAATGTGGGAGTGTGGAAATTTGCCTATTGCCTTTCCCCTTTCAATACTTTATTATCCACCTCCAACTGCTCCATACGTTTGTTAAGGGCAATGATGTAGAGCGTTAGTTCCTCTACTTTTTCAACCAAGACACGATTTATTTCGCCTAAATCAGCTCCTTCTTTTTCTACTACTTCGGCTGTAGGCATATTGGGTAAGTGTTTGTTTGTGATAATATATTCCTCTAATTGGCTAATTGGCATTAAGTTGTAGGTGGATTCAAAAACGTAGTCAGCCCAAGGTGTAGCATTTACTATTAACCTTCTTGCTCTAATAACTCCTTCCACCGAAAGTTTAGCACCATTAACTGCGGTTGTGCCTATGCCTACATTACCATCTTTGTGAATGAATAATCGAGTGTTTGTTTTAATGGTTGCATCAGGTATGTTGGTTTGCCCTCCTGAAGCAGGTGATGGTTCAGTGGGTATAGTAGAAAATATGATGGAGCCAAAAATATCGCCATAGATAACAGAACCACCATTGTGTTGAGTATCATCAGAAGTTTGCCAAGTGCTTCCATTCTGTCTTGAAGCATTAAACCCAATGTAACTTGTTCCATATACTAAATCATGCCCTCCAGAACTTCCTACAACCAATTTCGTTGATCCACTTCTTATCTGTAAATCATCTTCAGGATTAGCTGTGCCAATCCCTGTTTTACCATCACCCATAACCACAAACACATCTTGATTGGTAATTTGGTCAGTTACAGCATAAGCAATGGTGTTAGGGTTGTTTACGATGTTTTTTATACCGTATTTTAACGCAAAAGCAGTTGGGTGATTATTGGTTATTTCTATACCTGTTCGGTTAGTAGTATTATTTATTTTTATCATCTCATTAATTGTGGGAGTGGTATTTACACCTAATCCTTGAAAAAATCCAGCACCACGCACATCTAATGCTGCAACAGGCGTGTCTGTACCTATGCCTACACTAGCAGGACAGCCCACACCAGTATATAACACGCCTGGTATGGCACTCCAAATTGGAGTAGGTAATTGATTGTTGGGTAAAAGAAAACATGGTAATTGTTCATCATAAATAGCACTTAACAATCCACTTTTATCTAAACTGGTTAGTTTACCATTATTATCGGCAGTTACGAGTCTTATTTCAGTTGGTGGTAGAGGGGTAATTGGCTTTAGTTTATCTAAAAAAACATTGCCCATAAAACGAGTTGATGTATCTTCCAACAATCTCAACCCTTCAATGTTGTTTCGTTTAAAAACTAAATCTATATTATTGGTAGTACCAACAAACTGAGTGGTGTCGGCTTGGTTACCATTTAATTTCCATGGTGCTTGTGCATTGGGATTGCTATTCGGGTTTTGGGCTATTGCTATGGAACTTAGCCAACCCATACTAAAAATTAAAATTGAAAGTTGAAAGTTGAAAGTTGAAAGTTGAAAGTTTCATAATCAGTAGTTTAAAGATTAACTAAGCAAATATAAAACACTTTTTTTATAAAACCAACTTTTTTTGTAGTATTTTAATTTTCAAGTACTCAAGTCACTTTTAACTTTTAAGTACTCCTAAGTACTCAAGGCACTCCTAATTACTTCTTAAGCCTTCGGAATTTCTATAAAAAAGGAAGTTCCTTCGTTAGGGATAGAAGTAAAACTAATTTTCCCTTCCATGTTCTCAATTATGTTTTTTACCAACGCTAAGCCTAAACCCATGCCTGTGTTTTTGGTAGTGAAATTAGGTACAAATATTTTATCTGTTTTATCGTCAGTAATTCCTTCACCATTATCTTTAATTTCAAATAAATAGGTAATAGGTTTTTCAGTAACAATTACTTCAATTTTTCCGTCTCTTTTCACCACATCAATGGCTTGCAATGCGTTTTTAATTAAATTGGTAAATACGCTTAAAAGTTGATCTTTATCGGCAACAATGAATACATTTTGCAACGAAGTGAGCAACTTAATGGTTGTTGTTTTGGTAGGGTTTTCTGTTTCATTAAACAGATGAATTGTTGTTTCTATAATAGGTAAAACGTCAATTTTAACAGCATTCGTTTTGGGCATATTGGCAAAGTTAGAAAAAGCGTTGGCAATGGTTGTAAGTGTATCTATTTGCTCAATAAGTGTTGTTGCGGTTTTATCAATTTTTTCTTTTATATTTTCAGCATTTTCGGAAGAGCGTTGCAAATGCTGAATACTTAATTTCATTGGAGTTAAAGGGTTTTTAATTTCGTGAGCAACTTGTTTTGCCATTTCTCGCCAAGCACTTTCTCTTTCCGATTTAGCTAATTTTAGGGCATTTTCTTCTAGCTCAACAACTTTTTTGTTGTATTCTTTTACCAAAGCACCAATTTCATCATTGGAAGTCCAAGTTATAGTTTCGTAAGATTTTCCAAAACTCAAGGCACTTATTTTATCTTTGATGAGGCGAAGAGGTTCTGCAATATAATTACCAAAGAATACGGCAATGATTACAGAAATTAGAAAAAGTAAGCCATAAATATTAATTAAAGCAGTAAAAAATTCTGATAATTCGTCTTCAAATTCATCTTGTTTTGAGAAATAAGGAAGGTTTACATACGCTAAAAATTTGTTTTGATTATTGTAAAAAGCAACATACGATGACAAATATTCAAGGTTACCAATTTCTTCATTGTTAATATATCTCACTTTTTTATCAATGTTCATTTTTTTGAACGCTACTGGATTCATTCTTTTACTTATCAATCCTGCTTCATAAATTTTTGGTCGAGAGGAAGCTAATAAATTTCCTGATTTATCA
>PHDR01000235.1 GCA_002841035.1 Bacteroidetes bacterium HGW-Bacteroidetes-12
GGTATATGTGTTGAAAGAAGAAAACGTAGCTTCAACTTTAGTTTTTTCAAGAACAAAACATGGTGCAGACAAAGTGGTTAAAATATTATCGAAAGCAAACATTACGGCTGAAGCAATTCATGGAAATAAATCGCAAAATGCAAGGCAACGAGCATTGAGCAACTTTAAAGAAGGAAAAACAAAGGTGTTAGTTGCTACTGATATTGCTGCACGAGGAATTGATATTTCTGATTTGGCGTTAGTAATAAACTACGATATCCCCAATATTCCTGAAACTTACGTACATAGAATTGGTAGGACAGGAAGAGCAAGTGCTAGCGGAATTTCTATTTCCTTTTGCGATGTTGAAGAAAGACCTTATCTAAGAGATATTGAAAAATTAATTAGGCAAAAAGTTCCTGTTATTGCTAATCATCCTTTTTTAGACGAAAGTAAAGAAGATTCAATTCAAACTAAAAAACCACAAAACAATAACAGACCGAAACAAGCTGAATCTAATAATAGAAACAATTGGAGAAGAAATAAATCCCAACGAACTTAGGAACAAGGCAAACGCATTTAAAAAAAATTCAAAAAGAATAAACTAAATTTGATTTAATTTTTGCCACAAAGACACAAAAAGACACCAACGAAGTTAGCAGCGAAACAATTAAAAAAATAAAAAATGAGCTAAAGTTTTACTAAGTTTTTTTGTGTTTCTTAGTGACTTAGAGTCTTAGTGGCAAGTTTTTGTTTTTTACAATCCATGCTGAATAGTTAGAAAAATCTAAATGCGTTTACCTTGAACTTAGGAAGTGCTTATTTTGAAGCTATTGCCGAAATTTCTACGTTTACATTTTTAGGTAAACAAGCTACTTCAACAGTTTCTCTGGCTGGGAAATTAGAAGTAAAATAACTTCCATACACCTCATTGATTGCAGCAAAATTACTCATATCTGAAATAAAAATGGTAGTTTTCACAACATCTTCCATAGTCATATCTGCAGCAGCTAAAACCGATTTGAGGTTTTCCATTACCATTTTTGTTTCTTTTTTTATTTCATCAATAACCAATTCATTGGTGGTGGGATGTATTGCAATTTGCCCAGAAGTATAAAGCACACCATTTAATAATACAGCTTGATTATATGGGCCAATAGGAGCAGGAGCATTGATAGTATTGATTATTTTTTTCATGAGCTAATAGTTAATAAGGATGATTTTATTACAATTAAGTACAAAACTACATTTAGTAACTTATTTTTCACATAAAAAAAACAATTAAAAATAATTATAAGTTAATTTCGCTGAATTAATTAAAATTATCCAATAAAAAATGAAGATTACTTACTTTGATTTAATTGACCAATCATATTACTTCCCTCAGGAAGGTTTTGACTTGGAAGACGGTAACCTATTTTTTAATGATGTTTCAATCAAACATCTGATTGATAAATATCAAACACCTTTTAAGATTTCGTATCTGCCAAAAATTGGAGATCAAATAAAGAAAGCAAAAAACCTTTTCAGTAAAGCCATAAAGGCAAACAATTACAAAGGAAGTTACAACTATTGTTATTGTACAAAAAGTAGTCATTTTAGTTTTGTTGTAGAAGAAGCACTCAGACATGGCGTAAATTTAGAAACATCATCAAGTTATGATTTAGATATTATTTTAAACCTTTACAAAAAAGGACTTATTGATAAAGATAAAGCTATCATTCATAATGGATATAAAACTGAAAGTTATATCAAGAAGATAGGTCAATTAATTGATGAAGGATTTAAAAATACAATTATCATTTTAGATAGTAAGAAAGAGTTGGACAATCTTCAAAAAATCATTAAAAAACCAATTAAAGTTGGAATAAGAATGGCTATTGATGAGGAATCTCAATCTACTTATTATACTTCTCGAATGGGAATTAGAGCTTCAGAAATCATTAGCTATTATGAAACTGAGATTTCTCAAAGAGAAAATGTTACTTTAGAAATGATGCATTTTTTTGTGGATACAGGCATAAAAGATACCATGTATTATTGGAGCACATTTATTAACGCAATGCGTTTGTTTGCTAATTTGAAAAAAAAATGTAAAACACTTAGGGCAATTAATATTGGTGGAGGATTACCTATCAGGAACAACTTAGGGTTTGAATACGATTACAAACAAATAATCAATCAAATCGTATCAAATATTAAGGAAGTTTGCCTTTCAGAAAAAATAAAAGAACCAGATATTTATACTGAATTTGGAAAATACACTGTTGGCGAAAGTGGAGCAATAATTTTTGAAGTACTTGATTTTAAACAACAAAACGATGCGGAGTTGTGGTACATCATTAATAATAGTTTAATGACTACATTGCCAGATAGTTGGAGTATGCACGAAAAATTTATCTTGCTGCCAATTAATAAATGGGACAATGAATACACTAAAGTAAATATTGGAGGTATAAGTTGCGACCATTCTGATTATTACAATTCAGAAGACTTAAATCAAGAGGTTTATTTGCCAAAAATAACAGACAAAGACAAAGAACCTCTTTATATTGGTTTTTTTCACACAGGAGCATATCAAGATTCTATTAGCGGTTATGGTGGTATAAAACACTGCCTAATTCCTTCCCCAAAACACATTGTGATTAGAAGAGATGATAAAGGACAGTTTGAAGATTATCAGTTTAAAGAAGAACAAAATGTTGAAATAATGTTGGATATTTTAGGGTATAATGATTAATTTGCAGTTGGAAGTTTATAAAGTTTATAAAGTTTATAAAGTTTATAAAGTTGAAATTTTATTGATAACTAATTAATATCTAACTACTAACTACGAACACCTAACTACTAACACCTAAAACCTTATAAAAATGACTATTACAGAATTTGCAGAAAAACATTACAAACATTTTAATGCAGCCACCTTGGTAGATGCTTCAAAAGCTTATATTAAGCACTTAGAAAGCGGACACAAAATGATGATTACCCTTGCTGGAGCAATGAGTACAGCCGAATTGGGTATTTCTTTAGCTGAAATGATTAGAAAAGACAAAGTACAAATTATTACTTGTACGGGAGCTAACTTAGAGGAAGACATTTTTAATTTAGTAGCTCATACTTTTTACAAAAGAGTTCCTCATTACAGAGATTTGTCTCCACAAGATGAACAAGATTTACTAGACCAACATTTCAATAGAGTTACCGATACGTGTATTCCCGAAGAGGAAGCCATGCGTAGAATTGAAAAACAATTGATTGAAGTTTGGACAAAAGCGAAAAACGAAGGCAAAAGATATTTTCCACATGAATACATTTACCAGTTAATTAGAAATGGTTCTTTAGAGCAATATCATGATATTGACCCTAAAAACTCTTGGTTAATAGCTGCAGCTGAGAAAAACTTACCTATTATTGTTCCAGGTTGGGAAGATTCTACCTCAGGAAACATGTTTGCTGCTCACTGCTTAGAAGGTATGTTTGAGCCAAGCATTGTAAAATCAGGAATTGAATACATGATGTATTTGGCAAAATGGTACCAAGAAAATGCTGTTGACAAAGGAATTGGTTTTTACCAAATTGGTGGTGGTATTGCTGGAGATTTCCCTATTTGTGTAGTGCCTATGTTGCACCAAGATTTGCAATTAGATGGAATTCCTTGTTGGAGTTATTTTTGCCAAATAAGTGATTCAACAACCAGTTATGGATCTTACTCAGGAGCTGTGCCTAACGAAAAAATTACGTGGGGTAAACTAGAAATTGATACGCCAAAATTTGTGATTGAATCGGATGCTTCTATTGTAGCTCCGCTGATGTTCCAGATTATTTTAGAAGCTTAATAATTGCTTAATAACTATAAACAGTAAAGCCCGCAGAAATGTGGGCTTTGTTGGTTTTATTTCCGCATTAAAATGTTAGTGGATAAATAAAGTGTAGAAAAATCTACTCTTAGTTGGGGTATAGAAATTCTACGTTTGGTTGAATTTTATTCAATCCTATCAACAAATATTAGATTTTCACAATTGTTGTATTTAATCGTATCAATTTTAGTTGTATTAGAGTTTATGTAAATTTTCCAAATTCCAATTCTTTTACCGTCCTTTAGTTGCCCTTTTTCTTTAACCAACTGCTCATTTTCTGTGTATATAACAGTATCTACCTGACCAACTAAATAATATATTGGGGAAATAATAAATATAAATATTAAAGTAATATTTCTAATCATCGACATCTCCAACCGTAGTATCTGTTTTAATAAATTCTAAACTTACTTCATTCGTTTTGTCAGTATCTATAAAATTCAGAACAGCATTTATTCCTAAACTATTAAATGCTTGTTGAAAATCAGCTTGTTGATTATTAGGAAGAGTAACATTTATTATGTCAAATGGCTCTAAAGCAGTTGATTGAAGAGCATTGTCAATTAAATTGTTAAAATTAACAACTATTCCACTGTTAACATCAGTACTTATGTTTATTCCTCCTACCCTCCTAAGTCTAGGTCTAGGAATTTGTGTTATTATCCCTGTTCCCTCTACAAGTTTTGGTTCTCCTGGAGCTCCTTTACCTGTATGTGTTGTTTTATTATTTCCTTGAACTGACGGAATAGACACTTCGTTTGCTAATCCAGTTTTCTTATCAAAACCAAATGTAAAAAACCTATTAACTTCTTCTTCAACTTCCACAAATGCAAAATTATCTAATCCCCCCGCTGCCGCAAGCGTCCCGCTTGTGGTTTCTATTATTTTCAAATCAAGCATAAAGTTACAAAACTTTTTTTAGACACACAATAATTTAAATTCTCTACTATACAATCTGAATAACCTTCTCTAACAAACACATCTAACCAAAACACCGTTGCGAAACTTATAAAATAAAGCCCTTCAGGATTAAGAAATTTATA
>PHDR01000236.1 GCA_002841035.1 Bacteroidetes bacterium HGW-Bacteroidetes-12
AAAAATCAGTGCCATGCAACTGATAGAAAAACAGGAAGCCACCAAAAGAGGTATTTACTCTGGAACTGTTGGTTACATTACTCCCGAAAACGATTTTGATTTTAATGTAGTAATACGCAGCATTACTTATAATAAGAGCCGAAATTATTTGTCCTTTATGGTTGGTGGAGCCATTACCAATCTATCCGTTCCTGAAAAAGAATACGAAGAATGTCTGCTCAAAGCCAAAGCCATGATAGAAGTGCTGAAGGGGTAGGTTGCTATCGTCATTGTAAAGCTTATTCTTGTACGTCATTGCGAACGGAACGCAGTGCAGTAAAGCAATCTGCCTAATCGACAGACAGATTGCTTCAGCTCCTACACTCCATGCCAACGCTTTGGCTTCGCAATGACGCATAAAATTCACCCCTGTCCTACCAAAACTTCTTCTTTCGTTTTTGTATTAGTAAAATAAGAAAGTAACTTATCCAACACAGCATCTACCAAGGTATCGGGGCAAGAAGCTCCACTAGTAAGTATAATTCTTACCGGTTGTTTTTTAGGTATAAAATTATTGGTAGTTTCTACTTGCTTTGCATTATAATTAAAATGATGTATGGTGTGTTGGTTTTCTATTTCATTAGCCGAACTAATAAAGTAAGTAGGCAGTTTTTCCTCGCACAACTCCACTATGTGCGAAGTATTAGAGCTGTTGTAACCTCCAACCACTATAGCAAAATCGGCCGATTCTTCTAGCAATGCAAATGTTGCTTGTTGATTTTCATTAGTAGCATAGCAAAGTGTATCTCTGGTATCAGCAAAATGATTTTTAATATTAGTTTCACCATATTTTTGGAGCATCACTTGTTTAAAATAATCTGCAATGGCTTGTGTTTCTGTAGCCAACATAGTAGTCTGATTCACTACTCCAATTCTTTCAAAATGTTGAGTAACATCAAAACCATCAGAAAGCCTTCCTTTAAATTTTTCATAAAAATCGGCAGCAGGAATTTCACCTAAAATTACCTTAGCAATAAATGCTGCATCATTCATGTCCTTAATAATAATAGAAGGTCCATTTTGGTTACTATGCGAAAAAGTAGCTCTCGTTTCTTCGTGATTATGCTTTCCGTGTATAATAATTGTGTGATTGGTTTTCCCTAATTTTTCCGATTGTTTCCAAACTTTTTCTACAAACGGGCAAGTGGTATTGTATTTTTCGGTTTGTAATCCTAGTGCATTAATTTTTTCTTCAATCTCTATAGTAGTTCCAAAAGCAGGAATAAGCACTACATCATTTTTGGTTAATTCATCCCAACCTACCAATTGATTACCATCAGTATCCATCATAAATTGAATACCTTTTTCTTGTAAATCTTGATTGACAATAGGATTATGAATCATCTGACTCAGCAAAAAAATACGTTTTCCTGGATTTTCATCTACTGCTTTATAGGCAATTTCAATAGCATTTTCAACACCATAACAAAAACCAAAATGACGAGCAATAAGAAACTGTACCGAACCAAAATCTAAAACAGTTGGCGACATATCTTTTTTTCGAGGGTCGGTATCTTTTCTTAAATTTTTTATAGCAGAAATAAAAGAGCTTTTATATTGGAGTGGAATTTCAAATTTTTTCATTTGCTCGATGTTAAAACCAATTTGTATTATTTTGTAATGCTAATTTAATAGCAAAACAAAATTAAGTTTTTGAGTGGGATAGATTTTTATTTAAACTTTTTTATTTCATAAATTACCATAATGACTTTGTCTGTCAATGAACTGACAAAAAATACCTAATTGGTTACACAAAAAATTGTAATTAAGAGTGTATTGTTAATAAAAAAAACAAAATAGAGCTCAACGCCTTTACAATTAAAACTTATCTTAGTGTTGATAAAAAAATGCGTCAAAACATGTCATAAAATGGCAATTCTCTTTCTAAATTGCACAAGTATTTTTTTATGAAATACACGATTATTTAGTAACCCTTAAAACCCCTTATCAGAATGGAAAAAACAGCAGTAAATGTAGATGAAATGACAAAAACAAACGATGAAGTTTTAGTTAGAGAAAACAAAAAAAATGAAGAAACAGGTATGAAGAACTATACTTTTGAAGAAGCGTTAGCAGATGCAACTAATTATTTCAAGGGAGATGAATTAGCAGCAAATGTTTGGTTAAACAAATATGCATTGAAAGATTCAGACGGTCATATTTTTGAGTCAAATCCTGATCAAATGCACAGAAGAATGGCAAAAGAAATTGCTCGCATAGAGAGTAAATATGCTAATTCCTATTCTGAAGAAGAAATATATGATGTTTTGAAGGGGTTTAAATACATCATTCCTCAAGGTGGTCCAATGACAGGAATTGGTAATGACTTTCAAATAGGTTCATTATCTAACTGTTTTGTTATTGGCAACGAAGGGAATTCTGATTCGTATGGTGGCGTTATGAAAATAGATGAAGAGCAAGTGCAACTAATGAAACGAAGAGGTGGCGTTGGTCATGATTTATCTCACATACGCCCAAAAGGAAGCCCAGTTAAAAACAGTGCATTAACCTCAACAGGAGTTGTTCCTTTTATGGAAAGATATTCTAACTCAACACGAGAAGTAGCTCAAGATGGAAGAAGAGGTGCTTTAATGCTTTCTATTTCTATTAAACACCCAGATGCAGAACATTTCATTGATGCAAAAATGGACGGAACAAAAGTAACTGGAGCAAATGTTTCTGTTCGGATAGATGATGAATTTATGCGAGCCGTTAAATCCAACTCCGAATACAAACAACAATACCCAATTGTTTCCGATAATCCAATGTATTCAAAATCAGTTAATGCAAAAGCATTGTGGGATAAAATCATACACAACGCATGGAAATCTGCCGAACCAGGAATTTTATTTTGGGATACAGTAATCAATGAGTCTATTCCTGATAGCTATGCTGATTTAGGTTTTAGAACCGTTTCAACCAATCCATGTGGAGAAATTCCTTTGTGTCCTTATGATAGTTGTAGATTGCTAGCTGTGAACTTATATAGTTATGTAGAAAATCCATTTACAGAAAATGCAACTTTTAACTACGAAAAATTTGACAAACACACACAAATTGCTCAACGCATTATGGATGACATTGTTGATTTAGAAATAGAAAAAGTAAATCGAATTTTAGATAAAATTGAAGCAGACCCAGAGAGTATAGAAGTAAAAAGAACAGAGCTTAACTTATGGCAAAAAATTAAAACAAAATCCATACAAGGAAGAAGAACAGGTGTTGGAATTACAGCAGAAGGAGATATGTTAGCTGCCTTAGGATATAAATATGGAACAAAAGAAGCAACTGAATTTTCAACAGAAGTACACAAAAAATTTGCCTTATCGGCTTATCGTTCATCTGTTACAATGGCAAAAGATAGAGGTGCTTTCCCAATTTATGACTCTATTAGAGAAGAAAAAAACCCAATGATACAACGTATCAAAGCAGCCGATGAGCAACTGTATAACGATATGGTTAAATACGGACGAAGAAACATTGCCTTATTAACCATTGCTCCAACAGGAACAACCAGTTTAATGTCGCAAACATCTTCAGGAATTGAGCCTGTGTTTATGGTTTCCTACAAAAGAAGAAGAAAAGTAAATCCTAACGACAAAAAAGTTAAAGTTGATTTTGTTGATGAAGTTGGCGATTCTTGGGAAGAATTTCACGTTTTCCACCACAAATTTTCTACTTGGTTAGAAGCAAATGGCTATAATTCTGAAGAAGTTGCCAAAATGGAAGAAGAAGAATTAAACAAAATCATTGCAAAATCGCCTTATCATGGAGCAACTGCCAATGATGTTGACTGGGTGGAAAAAGTACGTTTGCAAGGAGCAGTTCAAAAATGGATAGACCATTCCATTAGTGTAACTGTGAACGTGCCTAATGATGTGCCAGAAGACATGGTAAGTCAAATTTACCAAACAGGATGGGAAAGCGGTTGTAAAGGAATTACCGTTTATAGAGATGGCTCTAGAAGTGGTGTTTTAGTGGCTAACGACAAGAAAACTGAAAATGAAGAAATCATCAATCAGTTTTTAGAAACAAACGCACCAAAACGTCCAGATAAATTAGAGGCTGAGATTATCCAATTCAACAATGAAAATGAAAAATGGATAGCTGTTGTTGGTTTATTAGATGGCAGACCTTATGAAATTTTCACAGGAGCTTCCAAGGAATCATTTACTATTCTTTCTCAAGTGCAAAGAGGATGGGTAATTAAAAGTAAATCTGACGATGGAAAAACACGTTATGATTTCCAATATGAAGATAGCCATGGCTACAAAACAACCATTGAAGGACTATCAAGAACCTTTAATGAAGAATATTGGAACTATGCAAAACTAATATCAGGCGTGTTGCGTCATGGAATGCCACTTAATTTTGTGGTAGATATGGTTGACAATCTTCACCTAAGTGATGAAACATTAAATACTTGGAAAAAAGGCGTTGTTCGTTCATTAAAAAAATTCATTCCAGACGGCACAAAACCAGCAGAAAACACTTGTCCGAGTTGTAAAGAACCAGCATTGGTTTACGAAGAAGGTTGTTTAAACTGCAAAAGTTGCGGACACTCAAAATGTGGGTAATACCAATTGTATTAATATTTTAGTACAAACTAAAATATTAATTACAATGGTTAATGCCGATTGAATATGAAAATAGTTTAATCAAATGAAATGCAGATTGGACTACATTGAATATCCAATCGGTATAAATTGTTGTTAGGCTAATCATAGATACTTCACCTGTTTTCCGCAGCCAAAAAAAACAAATATCATAAAGTGCTAATTTTCAGATATTAAAAATTTTAAAAATGAATTTTTGGGTGTCCCGCCCTTTTT
>PHDR01000237.1 GCA_002841035.1 Bacteroidetes bacterium HGW-Bacteroidetes-12
AAGCCGTTGAAAAGTAAATATATTTTCTTAAATTAATTAGTAAGATGACTAGTATTATTGTTATGTAAATTAAATAGTTGTCTAATAACGTAAATTTTATGTTTTGGCTTAAAGAATAAGGAAGTTCATCAATGTAAACAACAATTTTATTAAGAAATAAAATAACATAATCTAACACTTTTGCCAGGAAAGAGGCAATCACAGGAAATGGAGATAAAGCCAATACAAGCAATCCTAAATATAAAATTCCTATAGCCAACGGAATCACAATTAGGTTTGATAGTAGAAAATAGTTTGGAAATTGATGAAAATAATATAATCCTAAAGGAAATGTTGCTATTTGAGCTGCAATGGAAACAGCTGTAAGTTCCCAAATTTTATCCAAAAGCCACCATTTGGTGTAGTATAAATTATAGATTAAAGGTTGGATAACAACAATGCCAATTACGGCTAAATAGGATAGTTGAAATCCAACTTCCATGATTAACAATGGATTAAACAACAATAGCGTTAAAGCTGATGCGGCTAGGGTATTAAAAAAATTAGAATTTCTATTTGTCATTTTAGCTCCAACAATAAAACTAAACATGGTTGCAGCACGCATCACTGAAGGAGAAAGCCCTGTGAGTAGGGCATAAATCCATAAAATAAGAATTAATAAAACGCCTTGTATATATTTTCCATATTTGATTTTATGAAGAAAGAGAAGTAGTTGGTTAAATATGAGAAAAATAATACCAACATGAAGTCCAGAAACAGCCAAAACGTGCATAGCTCCAGCACTCGAATAAGCATTTTTAAGTTGAGCATCGATATCATCCTTATATCCTAATATTAAGGCAGATGCAACATGCAATCTATCATCTTTTATACCTAAATTTTCTAATTTATTAATTAGATTTTTACGTGTTTCACTAGCCCAAGCAAAAATAGAAAGATTGGTAGCCTTTTTTAGGATTGTCCAATTTGAAGTTTTCAGGTAGGCTTGTTGGTAAATAAGATGATAGGCTAAATAGTTTCTAAAATCAAATTCATTGGGGTTTTGAGGTGGAGGAACATCTTTTAGCATAGGCTCAAAAGCAATAATATCATTGGCTTTTAGTTGAATTGAAAGGCTATCTTTTTGAAGATAGATAATGGCTCTTCCTTCGGATTTCAGCCAATTTTGTTTACTCTTAATACCTTTAATGGTTAAAATTGCTTTTATGCTTTTTTCTTTAACAACAATAGGTTCACTAATTTCAGCAATAATAAATTGATTATCGTTTGAATTGTTATTGGTTACTATTTTGTTTTCTGCTTTAAAAGAAGTTAGCGAATAACCTGCTAACAATAAATTTATATGCACCAAAATTCCAAATACATATTTTAAGTTGTAATTTTTAATTAGAAGAGAAATGATTGTAAGTATAAACAGGAATGTGAAAGCATAAAAAGGATAAATTGCGTTTGAAGGTAAATAAATAGCAACCACAATTCCTATAACAAAAGGAAGTAAAAGACGAACTAATGGAAATGAATTTAACAATTAAATTTTTCGTTTTAGCTCAAAGTTTTTACCTAAATAAACCCTTCTAACCTGTTCATCAGAAGCAAGTTCTTCGGCAGTGCCAGCCTTTAAAATACTTCCTTCAAATAGCAAATAAGCTCTATCAGTTATACTAAGTGTTTCTTGCACATTATGATCGGTTATTAAAATCCCTATATTTTTGTTTTTGAGTTTTGCAACAATGTGCTGAATGTCTTCAACAGCAATAGGATCAACTCCAGCAAATGGTTCATCGAGCAAAATAAAGCTAGGGTCGGAAGCAAGAGCTCGAGCAATTTCTGTTCTTCTTTTTTCTCCACCAGATAAGTTATCGCCTAAATTTTTTCGAACATGACCAAGACCAAATTCTTCAATAAGTGCTTCTAATTTTTCTTTTTGTTGAGCCTTAGTAAGATTCATCATTTCTAAAATAGCACTTATGTTGTCTTCTACACTTAATTTTCTAAAAACAGAAACTTCTTGAGGAAGATAGCCAACGCCCATTTGAGCTCGTTTATACATTGGAAGTTTAGTAATATCCACATCGTCCAAAAATATTTTTCCTTCATTTGGATGAACCAAACCTACTATCATGTAAAATGAAGTTGTTTTTCCAGCTCCATTTGGGCCAAGTAGTCCCACAATTTCGCCTTGTTTAACTTCAACAGAAACATTATTAACAACTGTTCTGTCGCCATATTTCTTGAAAATATTTTCGGCTCTTAGAATCATAGATTTAGGATTTAGAATTTACTATTTTAGAAATGAAGATACTAACTTCATAAAGAATAAGTAATGGAACTGTTAATAATATTTGACTTGAAATATCAGGGGGTGTTATCACTGCTGATAAAATTAGCGTGGCTACAATGGCTATTTTTCTGTATTTACGCATTACTTCTGGGGTTAGAATTCCCATTTTTGAAAGAAAATAGACTAACAAAGGCAATTCAAAAACTAACCCACAAGCCAATGTGATGGTGGTTACGGTTGAGATAAAAGATTGTATGCTTATATTGTTTTCAACCAAATCACTTACCACATAATTACCTAAAAATTGAACTGAAAGTGGAGAAATGAAAAAGTAGCCAAATAAAATTCCAAGAGAAAATAAAAATGAACCTGAAAAAATTAGAGCCGTAGCATATTTTCGTTCTTTTTTTTCTAATGCGGGTCTAATGAATCGCCAAATCTCGAACAATAAATAAGGAAAAGCCAACACAATTCCAGCAATGATGGAAGTCATAATGTGAATGGTAAATTGCCCACTCATTGTTAGATTTATTAAGCTGAATTTTATATCTCCTAAGCAAAGGGAGTCTCCTTTTCCTATAAGGTTTGAAAATTTACAAAACAGCTGATAGGTCCAAAAGTTAGAATTTTTTTGAGCCAAAATGATGTCATCAAATAAAATTGATTTATAAATAAAAGCCAACGAAGCAAATAGGATAACAGCAATGGTTGAACGGACTAAGTGCCAACGCAATACTTCTAAATGGTCTAAGAAAGACATTTCTTTTTTTTCTTCTTCTGATTCTTTTTTGCTCATTTAGGGTAATTCTTTTTTAATATTTCGGAATTGTCAATCAAAAATCGTAACTCGTCAATTAGTAATATTTTTCGTTTTTCGTTAGCTTAATATCATTTACAAATTGTTTAATTTTTTGTTCGTCTTCTTTTTTACAAACCAATAAAATATTGTCTGATTCCACTACAATATAATCATTAAGACCCTGAAGAACAACTAGTTTTTTGTTTGGAACATTCACAATGTTTCTTTTTGCATCATAAAGCATCACATTTTTCCCAACTACAGCATTCTTGTTTTCATCATGCTCTAGGTGTGTGTAAATAGACCCCCAAGTACCTAAATCGGACCAACCAATATCAGCACTAATTAAATGAACATTTTTTGATTTTTCCATGATACCATAATCAATGGAAATGTTTTTGCAAACGGAATAAATGTTTTTAATGGCAAGGTATTCTTTTTCAGTATTAAAAGCATTTTTTTCATCATAAAACAATTGATACATGGTTGGAAGGTATGTTTCAAAGGCTTTTTGAATGCTTTTTAAACTCCATACAAACATTCCTGAATTCCAGGCAAAATCACCACTACTTACAAATTTTTTTGCTAATTCTAAATCAGGTTTCTCGGTAAAAGTTTTTACTTTTTTTACGTAATCGTCAGATTCAAGAAACTGTATGTAGCCATAACCAGTATCTGGACGAGTAGGGGTGATGCCAAGCGTAAGTAAACAATCATTTTTAGAAGTATAATCCAACGCTAAATTAGCAATACGAATAAATTCATCTTCTTTAAGAATTAAATGGTCGGCAGGAGCGACTAAAATATTTGCATTTGGATTTTTAGATGCAATCTTAAAATTAGCATACGCAATGCAAGGAGCTGTGTTTTTTCTGGAAGGTTCGCACAACACTTGTTCATCGGTAATACCTTCGAGTTGTTCAAATATTAAATTCTTGTAAATGTCATTGGTAACAATATAGATGTTTTTTTCAGGACAAATTTTCTTTAATCTATTAAAAGTTTGTTGCAAAAGTGTTTCCCCAGTGCCTAAAATATCTAAAAATTGTTTAGGATGTGCAGTTCTACTCATTGGCCAAAAACGGCTTCCAATGCCGCCTGCCATAATTATACAATAGTTGTTTGTATTCATTGAGAAATGAATTTAAGATGATTTTGAAAAGTGCTAAATTAATAATTATTTGTATGCAATAGCAATGAGCTTGAATGCATTCTTAAATAGGTGGTGAGTGATTTATTTATCTTAATTGTTCACAGGTTAATACAGAACGAATTTCTACTTCATCAATATCTGTAGCTTCAATCAATTCGGTTATATTTTCTGTAATTTCATCCCTAGAAGCAACAATTAACACATCTATTAATTTAGCTTTCTTTTCGAAGGGGGGTACATTTATCAAATTATCTACCAAAAAGAGGTTGTTTCTGATAAATTTATTTTAGATTAATTCGGAAATTTAATTAAAGTGTCTTTCTTTAGACAATTGTATTTGCGTTCTCAAATGTACTTTTACGTTTAACTATTTTCATAGGGGTTTATGAAAGTAGTTGTTAATAATTTTTTCATTTTTCAAAAAAATCATACACTTCTGGTGAATGGTTTAATCCTCAGTCGAGTTTCTTGTTTTTTCGACTGGGGATTTTTTTGTTTTGTATTTTTACAATAAAGTTGTTTAAAGTCCAATCTATAAATTAAAAAATGTTTCTTTTTTCACACTACTTCGTTATTTTTTCTAACCGTAGCTAAGGCTATGCTTCTCAAAAA
>PHDR01000238.1 GCA_002841035.1 Bacteroidetes bacterium HGW-Bacteroidetes-12
GCAATTAATATAGTTGCTTTTTTCATGATTTTAGTTCAGTATATAATTAATTGAAAGTGCAGCCATACTACTATTTCTTGTAAAAAGAATAGGGGTTTTGCTTATCGGAATAAAAAAACTATGATTTAACCCAAAATCTAATACAAATTTCCTTGTAATTTTTTTTTGTATAAAAACTCCAACAGCAGGTCCTAAAACAATAGAATTAAATCTTTCATTTACCTCGCTGTCTTCTTTGTACGTATAACTATCATAAAGACTTCTTTTAATGAAAAGATACTGAACTCCAACATTAACATTAATCCCAAATAGAATTGATGTTTCTTTTTTTTGTTTAGTTAATTTAAACATATAAGCTGATTCTATACCAAAACTTTGTGTAGAAACTTTCTCTTTTGAATAATGATCACTTGATAAAGATTTTTTAATTATATTGGTAAATCCATAAGCTAAAATTCCAATTTTAATTGCATACTTATCTCTATCAACTTTATAACCTAAAATTTGATCGTATCTATCTTTATCTGTCCATTTATATTTAGTTTCGCTTTGTGTTGTTTTTGAAGACTCTGACCTAATTGTTTCATTATTTATTTTAAAATACAAAGACTTATCATTTTTTTGGGCAAAAATTTCGCTAAAGGATAAAAAATATAAAAATATAATTACACTAAAATACTTCATTAACTGATTTAATTAATTCTTATGAAACGCTTTGTTTTTTTTAAATAAAAACCAAAGATACTTCAGAAATAATAGTTAAGCCTCAAAAAACATCTTATTTCTCATATTCTCATCTATTTCACTTGTGTTTTACTAAATTTGCTTTTTATAAAGAGTAAATAATGAAACCAGATTTTTCAAAATTATCTTACCTTCCTGCAAATAAAAAAGCAGCTGTTTCCAATAATGAAACATGGCAAACTGCCGAATCTATCGAGGTTAAAGCCAACTATACCAAAAAAGATATAGCTCCACTAACGCACTTGAATTATGGAGCTGGAATTGCTCCAAATTTAAGAGGTCCTTATGCTACTATGTATGTGATGCGACCATGGACGATTAGACAATACGCAGGATTTAGCACCGCAGAAGAATCGAATGCTTTTTACAGAAAAAATTTAGCAGCTGGGCAAAAAGGACTTTCGGTTGCTTTCGATTTAGCTACACACAGAGGTTACGATTCGGATCATCCCAGAGTGGTTGGTGATGTCGGCAAAGCTGGAGTTGCCATAGATTCTGTGGAAGACATGAAAATTTTATTCGACCAAATTCCATTAAACGAAATGTCGGTTTCTATGACCATGAATGGAGCGGTAATTCCGATTTTAGCATTTTATATTGTGGCTGCCCAAGAGCAAGGCGTTCCTCAAAATCAACTTACAGGAACCATACAAAACGATATTTTAAAAGAATTTATGGTGCGAAACACCTACATCTATCCACCATTGCCTTCCATGAGGATTATTGCCGATATTTTTAAATACACTTCGCAAAATATGCCCAAATTTAATTCCATCAGTATTTCGGGCTACCATATACAAGAAGCTGGAGGAACGAACGAAATTGAATTGGCTTATACCTTAGCCGATGGTTTAGAATATTTGCGAACGGGAATTGCAGCAGGAATGGATATTGATGATTTTGCTCCTCGCTTATCATTTTTTTGGGGAATAGGTATGAATCATTTTATGGAAATTGCAAAAATGCGAGCTGGGAGGTTGTTGTGGGCTAAAATTGTAAAACAATTTAATCCGAAAAACGAAAAATCATTAGCTTTAAGAACCCATTGCCAAACAAGTGGTTGGAGCTTAACCGAACAAGACCCATACAATAATATTGCCCGAACTTGTGTGGAAGCATTGGCTGCTGCACTAGGAGGAACACAATCGTTGCACACCAACGCATTAGATGAAGCCATTGCGTTGCCAACAGATTATTCTGCCAGAATTGCTAGAAACACACAACTTTTTCTACAAAACGAAACAGAAATTTGCCGAACAGTTGACCCTTGGGGTGGTTCTTATTATATCGAAACACTTACCCATCAATTAGCCGAAAAAGCTTGGAAATTAATTGAAGAAGTTGAAAAACACGGTGGAATGGCAAAAGCCATAGAAAAAGGCATTCCTAAATTACGCATTGAAGAAGCTGCGGCAAAAAAACAAGCCCGTATTGATAGTGGAAAAGAAATTATTGTTGGCGTAAACGAATATATTGTTGATGCTGATGAAGAATTTGAAGTAAGAGAAGTAGATAATACTAAGGTTAGAAGTAGTCAGATTGAACAGCTTAATAAAATAAAAGCCGATAGAAATAACCAAAAAGTAGAAGCCGCTTTAAAAAATATTACCGAAATTGCACGTTCGGGAAACGGAAATCTTTTAGATGCAGCCGTTTTAGCAGCCAAAGAAAGAGCTACATTAGGCGAAATTTCTGATGCAATGGAAGAAATTTTTGGCAGGTATCAAGCACAAATCCGCTCTGTTAGCGGTGTTTATAGTTCAGCAATTATGGATGATAAAGACTTTTTAAAAGCCAAAGCATTGGCAGACGAATTTGCTCAATTAGATGGCAGACGACCCAGAATTATGGTTGCCAAAATGGGTCAAGATGGACATGATAGAGGTGCTAAAGTTATTGCTACTTCCTTTGCCGATTTAGGTTTCGATGTGGATATTGGTCCCTTATTTCAAACACCTGCCGAAGCTGCCAAACAAGCCGCTGAAAATGATGTGCATATTTTAGGAGTTTCTTCGTTAGCTGCCGGACATAAAACCTTAGTTCCGCAAGTAATTGAAGAGCTTAAAAAAATTGGCAGAGAAGACATAATGGTTATAGTTGGAGGTGTTATACCTCAACAAGATTATAATTTTCTGTTTGATACAGGTGCTGTTGGTATTTTTGGTCCTGGCACAAAAATTAGCAAAGCAGCTCAGGCTATTTTAGAAGTAATGATTGAGAGTATGAAGTAAAACCATTGTAAGTTAATGGTTATTTGTTGTTAGTTATTTGATAAAATCTTTACTTAAAAACCCAAGTGTGGAGTTGGATGCAATAAAGGAATTGATGATTTATAAAATAGAATTTATTTAGAAAAAATTCTCTGTAAACTCTGTGTCTCTGTGATTGTAATATCACACCTCAAAACCTATGAGGCAAATATCATCCACTTGTTCGTTGTTACCTTTCCAGCTTTTAAATTGTTCTAACAATATTAATTGGTGTTCATTAATTGGCATTTCTGCATATTGAAAAAACAATTCTTTTAATCGTTTTTTCATAAATTTTTTATTGCTTTCTCCACCAAACTGATCTACATAACCATCAGAAAATAAATAGACTTTATCCTCCTTTTCTAATTTCAATTCATGATTGGTAAAGGGCTGTTGATTTATATAATAACCAATAGGTTGTTTGTCTGGTTTTAATTCGATCAATTCTTTTTTTCTAATTATCCATAATGGATTATTTGCTCCTGCCCACTCTATTTCTTTTGTCGAATTATTCACTCTTATTAAAGAAATGTCCATTCCGTCTTTAGACGTCCCTGATTCCCCTTTCTGACTTAAATTATTAATTACTTTGTCGCGTAATTGATTGAGTACTTCTGCAGGCGAAATAAGTTGGTTATTAGTGGTTATTTCATTTAAAAATGAGATGCCCAACATACTCATAAAAGCTCCTGGAACACCATGCCCGGTACAGTCTGAGACAGCTATATACGTATAATTCTGATTCTCATTTATCCAATAAAAATCGCCACTAACAATATCTTTGGGTAAGAATAAAATAAAATTATCGTGTGTTTTTAAAAACTCACTCTCTTCTGTAAAAAGTAATGCTTGTTGAATTCTTTCGGCATAGTTGATACTGTCGGTAATTTCTTTATTTTTAAGCTCAATGGAATCTTTTTGGCTGGCTAACAATTCATTGGCTTTCTTTTTTTGACGGTAAGCCACCATAATTATAGTCATGATTACTAAAATCAATATCAATCCAATAATTAAAGCTATTCTAAAAGTTGCTTGACGCTCAATTACGGCTTCTTGTAACTCTTTTTCCTTACTTAATAGAGCTATTTCTTTTCTATTCGTTTCATTTTCATATTTGGCATCCATTTCTGCAATAGTTTCATTCAGCCTATCATTTAGTAAAGAATCTTTATAATTACTATACAAAATATGGTATTGAAAAGCTTTTTCATGTTCATTGGTTTTATGATATAACATTGCTAGTGCGTGTGTGGCAGCAATTAAATTATCCAACATATTAAGATTTTTGGCTTTTTCGTACCCACTTTGAATGTAAAAAGTTGCACTATTATAATCTTCTTTTGCCAAAAATGTTTCTCCTATATTTATATAAGATTGACAGACTCCTACTTCATTATTGAATTTCCGTTCCAATGCCAACGATTCAATATGATATTTCAGAGCTAAATCATATTCTTCCTTTTGTGTGCATAACTGACCTAAATTTGACAACGTGCTGGCTAAAGAACTTTCTTCGTTTATGGCTTTTTTAATTGCTATAGATGCTTCATAATATACAATAGCCGAATCAATTTTATTCTGTTTTTTATAAACAATACCTAAGTTGTTATAAATTGCAGCTAATGATGAACTGTCTTTCAATTGATTATTTATTCTAATGGCTTTTTCTAAAAAGAATTTTGCTCTGACTAAATCCTTTTTTTCTTGAAAAAGGCTACCTAAATTAATGTAAATTGAACTTATTGGTGGAAGATAATTAATGCTATCAAACATTTCAATTGCATTGTAATAATGTTCTACAGATTTATCATAATCACCCTTATAATAATTCACAATTCCGAGATTAA
>PHDR01000239.1 GCA_002841035.1 Bacteroidetes bacterium HGW-Bacteroidetes-12
AAAAGTCATAAAAGTAATCCAACCATGTGAACCGGCCAAAATGCCCACAATTGGAAAAAGAGTGTGTAAAGGCCTTAATTTTTCAAAAGGCAAAATTGAATGGTCAATGTATGGAAATGCCACTTTTAAACTGGCCAAAAATCCAAAAAGACCTGTTAAAATAAAAGCCGAAGAGGCTAATATAAAAAAAGGGATACTTGCCTTTTTGGCTAAGTCCTCGCTAGAAATCATTATTTTCTCCAAAGGGGTTGCTTGCAATACTTTTTAAAGGGTATGTGCCTAGGTCATTTATGTTTTTTAAATATATAATTAGTTGCAGTCGTTCGGTTTTAGATAGGTTTAAGTTAGGCATATTCAGCAAGCCGTTTTTAAGAACCAAATCCAGGTATTCTTTATTTCTGTTTTGGTATACGTTTGTTAAATCAGGTGCTATATGACCTCCAAGACCGAAGATGGAATGGCAAGCGGCACAATTTTTTGAACGCCAAACATCAACGCCCGAAATTTCATTTGGTACAGAAGTGTAAGTAGCACCATTGGCAGTTAAAAAAACTATTGCGGAAACAGTTAAATTAAGTAAGATTAATAAGAATATTCGTTGTAAGGAGCCCAAATTTTTTTTTGAATTAGATGAATTAAGAAGGTTATGCACAAATAGTTAGTTTTAGGTTTGTATTTGTCAGCTTTACCCTGCATTATTTGTTTTGGTATTTATTTTTAAGGAAACAAGCAAATATAATAAAATGATTGGTTAAGGCATTTTTATATGCAAAATCAATAGAGCCTAAAAAACACTGTTTAAATTTTAAAACTTAAACAGTGTTAATTTAACAAATATATTAGTATTTATAAAAAATTGATTGAATTAGTAATTAAAAATATAATCTCCGCTGGAACTTGAATCGGCATGGCAACTTGCGCACATCATAATTTTGCCTCTCATCATGTTGTCAACATTTGCTGGCATCATTCCCATTGGCATTTGTAAAGTGTCAATCATTGTTTTGTCGTAAGGCGTCATATAATATTCAAAATCGCCACCTTCCGGCCAATAGCCCGGCTCTCTTTTTATCATTCCAAAAAATGCCTGCAATTCTCCAGCCACACCACTATTGTTTTTGTAGGCTTTTTTCGTAAAAATGGTGCCTTTGGCTATTGGTGAGCTCAAACTGGCCAAATTTGTGAAAGTGCTTCTAAAAGTGGCCGTATTTCCCTGATCTGGCATTTGTCCATTGTGACCAATAGAAACCGGATATTCGGCCCCAGTTTTAAACAATGTAATTGGGTTAATTGATTTATTTATGTCTGCCTGTGTTACTCCAAATTTAGAGGAAGTCCCATAATTGAACACGAAATCTCCATCTGAGTTAGGATCAGCATGACAGGCAGCGCACATCATAATTTTGCCTCTCATCATATCATCAATTTGGGCTGGCATCATTCCCATTGGCATTTGTAGCGTGTCAACCTTTGTTTTGTCGTAAGGCGTCATATAATATTCAAAATCGCCACCTTCTGGCCAATAACCCGGCTCTCTTTTTATCATTCCAAAAAATGCCTGCAATTCCCCAACGGAGCCATTACTATTTTTATAGGCTTTTTTGGAGAAAATTGTTCCAGGAAGTATGGTTTCGTTTGAGTTGGCTAAATTTGTGAATGTACTCCTAAAAGTAGCCGTATTTCCCTGATTTGGCATTTGTCCGTTGTGGCCAATAGAAACTGGATATTCGGCCCCAGTTTTAAACAATGCAATTGGGTTAATTGAATTATTGATGTTTTCTTGCGTGACATCTATGGTAAAAATACAAGAACCGTCATCTAACATTGCATTTTCATTGTAATTTAAGGCATTTGAATTTGTGCATCCTTGAATTACGTAATCTGGGGTGTTATCTGCACAACCGCTTAAGGAGATGAAAATTCCAATAAGCAATGTTTTTAAAATTAAATTTTTATAATCCATTTTACTTTATTTATGTTAATTGTTTAAAGCGCCAAGCTCTATCCATTTTTCAATTTTTTTAATTTCGAAACTGGTTAAGGGATCTCCAATTCGAGGCATTTTTCCTCCAAAAAGGCCATCGTCTTTTATTTTATGCAATAAAACGGACGCGTCTTTACTAAAAGGTTTTATCCTAACATTTGGGGAATAGCCTTTTGTTACCACATTAACAAGTAAACCATAACTGGTGGCTGATTTTAGATTAAGCCCAGTAGGATGAAATTCATCGTGGCAAGCAACACATCGCGCTGTAAATATCGGTTGAATGTCTGCCGAATAACTTACGTTTGTAATTTGATTGCTTTGACTCTCGTCTGTAACTGGCCCTTCATCTTCTGTGCAGGCCGTTAGAAGGGTAATTACTGCCAAAAGGGACCATTTTGATATGTGAGTTAAATTTTTCATTTGCGCCAAAAAGTTCGTTTAATATTAAATCCTAGTAAAAATTTTCCGTTTGAATAATCAAGCGGATTTGAGAAATATAGATTTTGTTCCATAATTTGATTTGTATTGCTCACAAAAAATTGAAATGCGTGCCCTGCAGTCCCTATTTCATAACCAATAGATATTGGGTCTTTAAAATTTCCTTTTCGGTTATTAAACTTGGTTGAAAATTCAAAAATCACATGTGAGTTAAGCCCTGTTTTATATCTTCCCCCTAAAGTTGCTGCCGCAACAAAATTATCGTAACCAGCAGGAACTAAATTTTTATAGATAAAAGTGGGATTCAATTCAAGCGCTAAATTATCACCTAATTTTTTTGAAATTAAGATTTGGGTGCTATAAGAAAGCCTATGAGAAAATTTGTAATCAAAAGGGGTTCTATAATCGGCAAAAAATTCACCTGGACCAACTTCAGGAAAATCTCCTGTGGCAATTCCTGCATTAATATATAATGTCAATGAAATTGGCACTCCCGTTTCTTTTTGTCTCAGCAGTCTATATTTAGCATCAAAATCAACCAGCTTATCTATTTTAGTACGCCCAATGCCAATTTGAAGATTGTTTGACAATGCATAAGCAAAAGAGAATCTAATATTTGCCGATCCATCAAAACCCAAAAAATCTTGACCAACACTTTCGCCAAAATTATGCAAGTCAATTTCACTAAATCTATGTTGAATACGAAACTCAAACCCTTTTTTTGCAATAGTTTCTGTGGTTTGCGCGTTTATTAAAATACTGTGGCTAAAAATATTTTGAATGTATTCTTCATCTAAAACTTCCTGAGAAGTTGCTTTTATTGAAGAAGACAATAAGATAACCAAAATGCTGTATGCTATAAATTTTAATTTATTCATATTTTATGAGTTTAGTTTGTTTTGTTTTTTCCACCCAATTCCCTGATGTAACTTACCAACTGCCATCTTTCTGTTTTGGTCAATATTTTGCCGTAAGCTGGCATCACACCTTTCCCGTTGCTTAATTTCCAAAAAATTGCTCCGTCTGTTTGAGATTGGACAGCCTCACCAGTGTGGTTAGCCGGTTTAGGGTTTAAGGTTTTGCCCGCAGGACCATCTCCTTTGCCAAATTCTCCATGACAAGTCCAGCACATTTGGCCATATATTTTTTTGCCTTTTTTAAGGGCTGATAAGTCATTTTGGAAAGGGTTCATAATGTTGTCAGCATCTTTGGGCGCTAACCAATCACTGGTTTGTCCAATGGCTGAAAAACTAAAAAAAAGAATTGCAATTGTTGCAGGCACTTTGAAAAGATTAAATAATTTTGATTTCATATGATATAGATATATATTTTATGCAAGGTTCATAATTAAGCGTGAAGAAAATGATGATTTGAATCAACCTAAAATCTGAATTAAAGCTGATATTCTTCTGCGAAAATGCAGAAAACTTTTAAACTTAAAAATGCAGCTTACTTTTTTGCATGAGTTTCAGTGTTGCGAAAAAATTAATATTTTAGTTCTATGAAATCAGAATATAGGAAAGGGTCGCAAACTGCAGCAAATTTGAACTGTCATTTAGTTTGGGGCACAAAATATCGTCATCAAGTCTTAAGTCGAAGTTTTAACTACGCTGCAGAGAATTATTAAAACAAATTTGTGAGGCGGAAGGAGTTGGGGTTTTAAGGGAATTATAAGTTCTGCTCAGGTTCATCTCCACATTGAAGGTCCTCTAAAAAACCAGCTTAAGTATGTTGTTAAAACAAATGAAAGGCAGAACATCTGGAAAGATATAGCAAGAGCTTCCGAAATTACAAGAAATATATTGCCGATAACATTTTTAGCCTAATGGATATGGTGATTGGAGAGCAGGGAATAACTGATGAAATAATTAGATAATATTTAGAACATCTTAAGAAAGATGAATGAGAAAATTCTAATTTAGATTAGATTAGGGAAAAGGGACTTTCAGTCTCCGTTAAAATAAACCGTTGCGCTTTCATTGATGGTTTGGTTGCTAGCTTAAGACTTCTGAGTAACGTGATAAACTATTTTTTAAACCAATATAATCTGTAAGAAAAATTCTCTTGCCTAGCGTGCTTATGATTTTTTTTTGTTTTAAATAGGAGATTGTTCTACTGACCTGATCAGCATTTGTGCCAACTATATCAGCAATTTCTTTTCTGGATAATGTTATGTTGATTTCGTTTTCATTCTCCGATAATCCAAAAACATCAATAATGTCAAGCAAAGAATGAGTTATTCTCTCTTCCATGGTCATTTGTTTGAAAGATTTTATCCGTTGTTCTATTTTTAAAAATTCTTTAGAATAAAACTTCATAACTTCAAAAGTAAATTCCGCGTCGGCTGTAAACAAGTCTTTAATAGTTTGGTTTTCGACGAAACAAATACTCGAATCTTCTAAGGCTACAGCACT
>PHDR01000240.1 GCA_002841035.1 Bacteroidetes bacterium HGW-Bacteroidetes-12
TTGGACTAAAATGGTAATACAATTGGTATAACAATAGTTCTTTTAATCGAAAATTTTCTACTGTTATCTGCTTGAAAAATGTTTTTCAGCAAGCCCTAAGGTAGAATTTATAATATACTACTTTTTTTTTCAATATTTTCCAAAGTCGTTCAATAATATTGAGGTTTAGGGAGTATGGAGGCATAAAATGTAACATTATTCGAGGATGTTCTTTTAAAAAGTCTTTTACTAACTGAGCATGATAATGCCTGGCATTATCGAGAATAATATGAATTTTTCCTTCTTTTTGTTCCTGTAATATCAAAACAAGCAAGACTGTCATGGTTTGTGCATTAATTTGCTCATCTTCAACATATAAAACTGTTTTTGTTTGTAAATTAATTGCTCCATTAATGTTGGTTCTTTGTCTGCCGTTATTGGTTTTTATCCCGATAGTCATCGGGATTATTTTTCTTTTTTTAACCACCCAAAAGTAGCAATGGTATTGTGCTGTGGATGTTCTCCATCCATAAAATAGATTTGGTTGTTTGGGGTTAAATTTTGTTATAATTCTTGATATTGTGTTACAAATTCTTTCTGCTTTTCTACATTTGCTTAACAAGGAACTATTAACTAGACGATTAGACGATTAGACGATAGAATATAGACATTAAGACATTAAGATTTCGATTGAAGGTCAAATAGTTATTCGGTTTTGTTTTACGATATATTGCCGTCAGGTTAATAATGCACTACCTGTATCTCTAACGGTAGAAAGTTTATGCCCAAATGAATTTGTAAATTTTACTTTTTCTCGTATCATAATTTAAAGTACTTTACTTTTAATTACCATTAATTTTTCTCGTGTCATTTCGTGCATAGAGTAAGGAATTCCTCCCATTCCAATACCCGAACTATCTCTTCCGCCAAAAGGCATCCAATCTACCCTAAACGCAGTGTGATCATTTACCATTACGGCTGTTGCATTTAGTTTTTTCACGGTATCTAACGCAATATCAATATTTTTTGTAAATACTGCTGCCTGAAAATGAACATCTAAACTGTTGGCTATTTCTATGGCTTTTTCTCTATCTTTATAAGAATAAATACATACCACAGGACCAAAAATTTCGTGTGTAGAAACTTTTGCATCTAACGGAGGGTTTAAAAGTACGGTAGGTTCAAAGCAAGTTTCGGAAATTCGTTTTCCTCCACACAATACTTTTGTTCCTTTTGCTATGGCTTCGTTTACCCATTCTTCTACTCGGGTTACTTCGCTTGGTGTGATTAACGGACCAACTTCTGTTTTTTCGTCAAGCGGATTGCCAACAACCAATTTTTTTGCTAAATCGGCTAGCTGATAGGCAACTGTTTCGTAAATTGATTCGTGCACAAAAACCCGCTGAACAGAAACACAAACCTGCCCTGCGTGGTAAAATCCACCTTTCAACAGCGAAGGAATGAGTTCGGCTAAATCGGCATCTTTTTCAACAATTACAGGTGCTACGCCCCCGTGCTCTAATGCACAACGTGTGCCTGGCGAAAGTTGTGATTTTAATTTCCAACCCACAGCTGCCGAACCAATAAATGAAAAATAATTTACACGTTTGTCTGTAACTAAATAAGTGGCTGCTTCTCTATCGCAAATACTTGCCTGGCACCAACCTTCGGGTAAACCAGCTTGCTTTAAAATTTCAATAAAATTTAGGCAAGAAAGTGGAGTGGTGGAGGCTGGCTTAATAATAACGGGGCAACCAGCGGCAATAGCGGTTACAGTTTGATGAATGGTTAGGTTTAACGGATGATTAAATGCACTAACGGAAACAACTACCCCTATTGGTTCTCTCGAAACAAAAGCCATTCGGTTTTCCGAAGCTTTTGTAATTCCCATAGGAATTTGCTCGCCTTTTAGTTGTGCAATGTGTTCGGCAGCTAGTTTAACGCCATTTATTGCCCGTAGCACTTCTACTTTTGAATCCACATAAGGTTTCCCACCTTCTTCTGCGGCAATTTTGGTGAGTTCTTCTATTTTACCGCTCATAATTTCGGCAGTTTTTTCCAAAATTTCTATGCGCTGATAGGCAGGTAACCATTTTGATTGGTTTTGAAATAAAGCGTAGGCTGTTTGCAGCTGTTTTTCAACGTGTTCTTTCCCAATTAGCGGAAGTTCTTTAATTAATTGTTGATTGTAAGGAGATACTACTTTTAACATATTTTTTTGTTTAAGATTTTAAGACTGTAAGATTTTAAAATTATTAGATTTTAAGACTGTAAGATTTTAAGATTATTTGTTAACACTTCAACATCTTCCAATCTACTTCAAATTCAAACTCTTTTTAAATCCTCCAATCATTTTTTTGTATTTCATTTAAATTATCAATTAAAGTTATGGTTTGTGGTTCTAAATTTGAATATAATCTAGTAATAGGCATTAATTGGGTTTCTAATTCATAGGCAGAACCCATTGCTATATTCATAAACCTAGTAATTTCTTTATCTGTTGTTCTACTTGTTCCTTCTGCAATATTTGATGAGATTGATACTGCACATCTATTAACTTGACTAATTAAACCAAATTTTTCTATACTAGGTAATTCTCTCGTCATTTTATATGTTTCAAAAACCAAATTCATTGATTTTCTCCAAACAGTCAGTTCTCTAAAATTATGTTTCATTGTACTATTTTTATTTTAAAACTATCCCAGCATCTTAAAGTCTTAATATCTTAAAGTCTTAAAGTCTTAATATCTCAACATCTTATTTAAAGAATACATGCCTTTTCTTTTAATAACACGTTTAAAATAGAATGATTCAATGAATAATCAACAGCTAAATCTATAACATGAACGCCATCGGTTGCTAGGCATTTTTCTAAAATAGATTTAAAATTTTCATCAGAAGTTGGTCGGTGTCCTATTGCACCATAACTTTCGGCATACTTAACAAAATCTGGATTGGTATAATCTAATCCAAAATTATCAAATCCCATTCCTTCTTGTTTCCATTTTATCATTCCATAAGAGCCATCGTTTAAAATAATTACAACCATGTTTAGTTTTAACCGAACTGCGGTTTCTAGTTCTTGCGAATTCATCATAAAACCACCATCTCCGCAAACGGAAATTACTTTTTTGTTTGGATTTATTAGTTTGGCTAACATTCCTGATGGCAAACCAGCTCCCATTGTGGCTAAAGCATTGTCGAGCAAAAGCGTGTTTCGTTGGTAGCATTTATAATTTCGGGCAAACCAAATTTTATAAACGCCATTATCAAGTGTTACAATGCCATCTTCGGGCAATTGTTTTCTTATTATGTTTACTAATCGTTGGGGCAACAATGGAAAACGTGTGTCTTCAAAATACTTGGTAAGATGCGTATCTACTTCGTGTTTAATGCGTTCAAAATAAGAAAAATCCCAATTGGTTTTATCTTTAACTCCTTGTGCAATGTTTTCTACTGATGTGTCAATATCGCCCACAACATTAAGCTGAGGAAAATAAACGGCATCAACTTGTGCAGGAAAATAGTTTACGTGAATTACTTTTGTGCCTCCATGTTCCATAAAAAAAGGTGGCTTTTCAATAACATCGTGCCCTACATTTATAATTAAGTCGGCTCTATTAATGGCACAATGCAAAAAATCATTGTCCGAAAGTGCTGCTGTCCCTAAACATAGCGGATGTCGTTCATCAATAACTCCTTTTCCCATTTGGGTATTAAAAAAAGGAATGCCTAATTTATCAACAAAAGCGGTTAGTGCTTTAGATGTGTTTTTTCTATTTGCTCCAGCACCTATTAATAGCAAAGGCATTTTAGCTTTTTCTATCATTTCAACGGCTTGTTTAATAACCACTTCGCCAGCATTTGGTCTTCGGCTTCCAACTGCTTCAAAAACTTGGTCGGAGCATTGTTCATCAGCAATATCTTCGGGTAGTTCTAAATGCACTGCTCCAGGTCGTTCTTCCATAGCTAAACGAAACGACTCTCGCACTAAAGAAGCAATGTTGTTGGCATTAACAATTTGTTTTGTAAATTTTGTTATAGGTCGCATTAAATCAACAATATTTACAATTTGAAACTGACCTTGTTTACTTTTTTTTATGGGTTTTTGTCCTGTTATCATTAACATAGGCATAGCTCCTAATTGGGCGTAAGCTGCTGGAGTAACAAAATTGGTTGCTCCGGGTCCTAATGTTGCCAAACAAACGCCTGGTTTTCCTGTAAGCCTGCCATAGGTTGCAGCCATAAATCCAGCACCTTGCTCGTGTCGGGTTAAAACTAACTTAATGGTTGAGTTTCGTAATGAATCTAAAAAATCTAGGTTTTCTTCGCCTGGTACGCCAAAAATGTATTCAACGCCTTCGTTTTCTAATGCTTTAATAAATAAATCTGATGCTTTCATGTTATAATAATTAAGTGTTAGTAGTGAGTAGTGAGGTGTTAGTAGTAGTTATATTAATACATTGTTACATTAATACATTGCAATGGTTTCTAGTTGTTTGATGTTTCTAATTAATATTTTTTTTCTTTCGGGAATGTAAATGTATCCCTTTTCTTTAAAGATAACTAAGGCTTGATTGATAGTTTGACGGGTTAAACCAATAAAACTAGCCATATCTTGCTGTGTTAGTGGGTGTTCTACAAGCAATTCTTCACCAATGTTTCTGCTAAAATCTTTTGCTAATTGCAATAAAAAATAAGCAACCCTGCCTTCTATATTGTTAAAAACAAGATTGAATTGATTTTTTTCTAGTTTAACTATATTATTTAGCGTTAGCTTAAGAAGAGCATTGCTAAAGATAGCGTTTTCATTTAACAATTGAAGAAAA
>PHDR01000241.1 GCA_002841035.1 Bacteroidetes bacterium HGW-Bacteroidetes-12
TAATTTTTTTATTTTCAGAATCTTCATCAATTGACCTGTGTTTTTCATCAAAAGCTTCAGTTTGATTATAAGCTAAATACAAAACGCCTGTTTTATTATTATTTTTATCATAAATAAACGATTTAGAAAAAGAAATGGGAATAGCTACATTAGATTTAGTATAATAGCTATTAAAAATATTTTGGGCGGTCTCTTCTTCCAATGTTGTTCGAACATTTTTATGCTCACCAAGCAGTATCTTATCAATAGATTTTCCAATAAGTTCTTCTTCCTTATATTCCAATAAATCTAAAGTTGCTTTATTAACTATCAAAATATTGTCGTCAATAGTTGTTATTATTAAAGATTCATTAATTTTTTGAATAATACTGTTAAGGTAATCTCTTGAAACTGTTTTTTCTGACAAAACACCAATCATGTTATTAAATAAATTAACAAAATTATCAATTTCATCTTGTGAATGTTTCAACCCATATTCTTTTGATTCCAAATTTCCTAAAGTGACTTTTTTTATAATTGACGCCAAATTTTCTATTGCCTTTGTAATTTCTTTAACATAATAAAATCCACCAACTACCAAAGAAATCATTATAATCACCACCACTATTATAATTATTTTAGAAGCTTTTGAACTTGTGACTTGATTGGCATTAATATATTTAACCATCAATGATGATGATGAGGATGATAATATGTCTATTTTTTTTCCTGCATCTATAATAATGCCATCCATGACTTCCATCATAATCGCCCCCTCATTGTTCCCTATAGGTTCTTTAAGTTCAAATATGTTTTTACTCAATCTTTCAACTTCATGAAAAATGTCTTCTATTTCTTCTAAGAAGTGTTCGTTAAAATGATCGTTTTCAAACGTTTTAGATTTCTCTAATTGTTGACTGGTTATGGAATCTAATTTTTTAAAATTTAAAATTTCCACTTTATTGCCATGGATAAGAAAATCGTTGGCGGGCATCAAAAGTTCCGTAAAATTTAATTTTAAATTCTGGAGATTGTTGTATCTATAAGACTCCTTCAATATAATTTTAGAAGTGTTTTCAAGTTTGTTAACACTGACAATTCCAACATAAGCTATAATAGCATTAAGTAATAGCATAGCTATTATTCCAACTAATAATTTTTGGAAGATGGTTAATTTAAACTTTAAGGAGTTAATAAATTTTCTCATATTCTAAGACAGTATAAATACGAATTAAGGGCTGGTGCAGCCTTTGATTGGCGATAGCACAGTTATTTGATTCTTTATGTAAAAGTATTATAAAAATATTGGATATGCTTAACTCAACTTTCACAAGTTACTTAAAGCATTAAAAATCAGATAAAAAGCAGCCCATTTATTTTGTTAGGTTGCTGATAATCAGTAACTCTATTTTGTAAAACAAACAACTTAAAATAAATATAAACGAAGGATAAATTAATATTATTCTCATACAATTTTAGTGCTAAATTTATTTAGACATTATTGGTTCTCCTTTTCCATATTCAAATAATGAACTGCTTCTTTTGTAGATAAAGGCCTTGTTGCATTACCTGTTCTTAAGAAAAAAGTTGTGTCAGTCCCTTTTAGCAAATAAGCAGGTTCTTTCGGTTTTTGGATGTCTATGACACAAATGTATTTTTTTTCAATTTCATAAAAATAAATAGTTGAATAACTGCAATATTCTTTTCCAATAAATTTTGAAATAATTTCATAAATTTTTTGCTCAAACCCATCCTTATTTTGCTGCTTTAATGTTTTAAAATCATTTTCCAATCCCAGTATTTGCCCATTATCATTTACCCCAACAATTAATTTTCCGCCTTTAGCATTCATAAAACCGACTATCGTTTTAGCAATAACTATTTCAAGCCCAAGGTTTGTTGTATGTTGTTGATAATCATAACGAATAGAGGATTTTAGTTCAAGATATTGGTTTTCACCTTGAGTGATTAGATTTTTGATGTCATTTTTTACAAGACTTAAATGCATGTTTAATTTTTTATTTTTAATACGATACATTCCAAAAGTAGCTCCAATAGCACCACCCATTATTATAAAAGCTAGTGACATATTTAACATTTTATATGAAAAAGAGTGGAGTGTTCTATGACTAAAAACTTCAAAAAATGATTTTGTTGTAATAGGCTCCTTGTTAAATTCGTACCAATATAAAACCATAGTTATTGGGTGGAAAATGAAATAAAAAATTATAATTCCTAAAAGGGCATGAATTATAATTGTTTTATGAATGCTTTTAGTTCTCGTTAACATTTTATCATTATTTAAAGACTAATCATCAAATCATTTAAGTTTAATCTCGCACATGCTTTATCAGAAATATTTGCTGTTATCACTTTTACAATCCTTAAATGATTTTATATAATATCGGATGTTGTTTGATAATTTCATAGTGAATTGATTTTAAATTGATCTTGAAATTTTCTCCATTATTGAATAATCTGAACCAAATTTGCAAATCGCGTCACATTGACTTCGCAATTCTGAAAACAGAATGTATTTGATATTCATTTTTGAATTTTTTATGACTGGCCTGTTTAACTGTAGTATTACATCTTTTTCCCTTCTGTCAGGAATTATGATATAAAAAACCTCATTGCCTGTTGATATACTAAAGTGCAAATCTGACAATCTTAATATACCCGAATAAATACTGGTGCTTTTTTCCACTTCAAATGCAGCAATTATTTTGTCCGTTCCTTTTTGAAACCAAAGTACATCAATGAGTTTAATTGTGTTTTGGGTGTCTTTGTTTGTCGGTAATTCAGGAAATTTAGGAATCGAAATAAAAGAAAAATTTTGGCCATTGAAAGATTTGCTTTTATCATTGCTGGCAGGCGTAACATGATAGCCTAACGAGGATCCAATTTTTAATAAATGATACTGCATTTCGTTGTGAAGATTCTCTTCCAATTTTTCATCTTGAATTTCTTTTTGGCGTTTTAGTATATTCTTTTCAAGCCTTGCGCGCTCTTCTTCGCTTAAATATTCATCGTTGCCAATTAGCATTTTTTGACTTCCAATTTCAAAACATAATCCTGCAATTGCACCTAAATCATTGGATAATGCTGCTTTATGCTTGCCGTTTGTTTCAATTAGAGTTTCCCTAATTTTTAAGTACTCTGTCCAGCTGCCTAACTTCTTTTTGTCTTTGAACAGAAAATTAAATCCGTTGAGAATGGCAGTATTGAATGGAGGAAACCAAGTTGGGTGCAAGAAATATAAAATACTGGCTACTGCCGGACCTAACCCTTTTATTTTTAATGTATCTAATTTTACAATTTCTTTAATAACTTGATCTTCTGTTTTTGCATGAATGCAGTTTTCGAGAAATTGCCCAAAAGCAATTTTATTGTTTTGATTTTCGTAAATATCGGGGATTCTTAATTTAGGTTTCCAATAAAAAGGATGTGCAACGCCAACAAAAACTTGTTTTTGTTCTGCAACACAACCCAAAACAAATTCTAAACTGCTGTTTTTAAAATCATTTGGAAAAGTTTTGTTTTTTATATCGTCAATAACTTGCAAAACGCCTCTTCTAATGGTTCGAAAAGCTTTTAATCTTTGGTCATTATCCACAAACCAAGTATTGTAAACGCTTTCAGAATCAGTTTTGTATTGTTGGATGATTTGTGAGAGGTTGCCCATTGTTATTTTATTTGAAAGATTTCGACAGTTCCAAGAATAGTGTTGAATTTTTGGGAAATATTTATTTGATCAAATCCCGCTTGTTTTATGATGTTTGGTAAATTTCCTTTTACATTGTCATTTGTGGTTTTATAGCCATCTAATAATTGGACGATATGAAACATTAAACGCATCAGAAAGTTAGATGCTTTGCCCCAATCTGCTATATGAAGCTCGCCATTGTGTTTCAGGATCCTTTTAAATTCAAAAAACGCTTCTAATTTTTGTTCTGAAGTAAGATGATGAAAGACTAAACTTGTGATAATCCTGTCGATTGAACTATCCGCAAAAGGTAAAATTCCACCATCATATTTTAGCAGTTCAATAGTTGCCTTTGCATTTTCAATTTTCTGTTTTGCGATTTTAAGTATATTGCTGTCAATATCTAATCCCTTATAAGCAGCTTTAGAATTAAATTTATAAGCCATTATTGATAATGTTGCCGTACCAATGCCAAAATCTAAAACTGTATAATCATCTTGAATATTTGCATGATGTATTAAAGCATTTTTAAATTCTTTTTCTGGCATTAAAACACTGACTGAGAAATCATAAATATTGGTTAACCAATGAAAACGCAATGCCGGTATGTAGTTGCTGTTACTCATCTATTCTGTTTTTTTTTATTTTTCTAATAATCAGTAGCCTAAAGTTTCACATTTCTTAAACGAAGTGAATTTGCAATTACCGACACAGAGCTAAAACTCATGGCCAAAGCGGCAATGATGGGCGATAATAACAATCCGAATATCGGAAAGAGCACCCCTGCGGCAATTGGTACGCCCAAGACATTATAGGCAAAGGAGAAAAACAGGTTTTGTTTGATGTTTTTCATTACGGCATGGCTAAGGTTTTTTGCTTTTACAATTCCCTGCAAATCGCCTTTAACCAAGGTAATTGCAGCACTTTCAATAGCCACATCGGTTCCTGTTCCCATCGCAATGCCAACATTTGATTGGGCAAGAGCGGGCGCGTCATTGATGCCATCACCGGCCATAGCCACAATTTTTCCTTTGGCTTGCAGATTTTTAATAAATTTCAATTTATCTTCAGGTAAAAAACCTGCTTTAAA
>PHDR01000242.1 GCA_002841035.1 Bacteroidetes bacterium HGW-Bacteroidetes-12
GCACGCGATGAAAAGATTGATAAAGGTTCGCTTTCAATGGGCGAAAGACAAATGTATGCCTCTGCTCTTTTGAAAGCTTTGGTGGATGAATCGGATATTGAATTCCCTGTATTTATTGACTCACCGATGCAAAAATTTGATAAAGACCATGCGGAAAATGTTATAAAAGAATTTTATCCAAATGTTTCTAAACAAGTAGTCTTGTTTCCGTTAATTCACAAAGAGCTTACTGAAAGAGAGTACGACTTGCTAAAACCAAAAATAAGCAAAGCTTATTTGATTCATAATTTTAGTATGGATGCCTCTAAATTTATAGAATCCGCCCCGGAAAGTCTTATAAAAACCTATAACGAATTGTATGCAGATTAATATACGAACATCCGAAACCAACCAAGAAGTTGTCAGAAAACTGACCACAAAAGTTTTGGGAGGTGCAAAAGAAAATGTAATTGCTAGAATTGCATTAGGCTATTCATTGCAAAGCGGGAAGATGTTTACCAACGCAGAGTTCAATCTTTACGATTCTAAAGGAAAAGAGTACAAAGACCATATTCTTTTTGATGCCAAAAACAGAGATTTTTATATTGCGTTGATTTGCCAGCATTATGGAGTTTACAAAACAAACGAAAACATTCCAAAATATGTAAAACTGCATATCGACCATGGTTTGGAGATGATGGACAATTTATTTGGAAGTAGCAATAATTATACTTTTTTCGATTTTCTGATTGAGCATTTAGACAAAGGCACATCAATGCTCGATTCTGTTTCTGTAAATTTGGATGCTGTTAGAAACAATAGTCAAGGTATTGAAAAATCATTCTTTAAAGAGTCCATAAAAATAAATATAGGGAGAGATTCCAATACCAACGAGGATATTTTTTTAGGTTTTAACAACACAAATCTTTACAACAACTGCCACATTGCCGTTGCGGGAAGCTCGGGGACAGGCAAAACTCAGTTTGCATTAGAATTACTTAACCAAATCAGTAGAGAATCTAATCATCACGTTAGTTTTATTTATCTCGATTTTAAAGGTCTTAAAGAAGATGATTTAAAAAACTTACAACCATTCTTTGAGCATACAAAAGCCAACTTTATAGATGCGCCCAAAGTTCCTTTTCCCATAAACCCACTGTCTTTTATAGACAGTATAAATGAAGTAAATAGGCAGATGGGGATTGACAAATTTGTGGACATCATTTGTAAATATTCGAATATCGGAATCAAACAGCGAGGGACTTTACGGGATGCTACTATTGAAGCATTTCTGGATAAAAAACCAGGGGAATACCCGAGTTTCCCTGAAATTAACGAAAAATTGATTGAAATTGTTGGTGACAAAAGAGATACGTTGACTGAAATTATTGACGAATTAAGTCGATACAATATTTTTAGAGAAGATAAAAAAGCACAATCATTTTTAAACCAAAACATTTATCTTTCACTTTCGGGTGATTTATCTAATTCAGTGCGTTTTACATCGTTGTTTTTGATTATTAATTATATTTACAACACCTTTATGAATATGGACAGCACACCTACCGAAAACGGATATAGAGGTATGCGATATGTGTTGTTGATTGATGAGGCACATGTTATTTTTAAAGAGAAAAAATACCAAGATATTTTAGAAAAAATACTGCGCGAAATTCGATCAAAAGGTGTCTCGGTTGTATTGCTTTCACAAGGTATTGACGAATTCAATCAATCCAACTTTGACTTTTCAAGTATGTGCGAAATGTCATTTTTGTTGGATATTAAAGATAAAACAAACACAAAAGCCATCAATAAATTCCTTGGACTTAGCGACAAAGACGGAATCAAAGCAGCTAGAAGCCTTGAAAAAATCCAAAAAGGTCAAGCCATTTCCAACATCAAGGAATTTACAAAAGGTGAGTTGTTTGAATTGAAACAATTTTATAATGGTTAATTTTAAAAAAAAGTATTTAAATGGGTCAAGATTTAGAATCAATTTTAATATCTAATCTAAAATTAGATTTATTCAATCCTCGCCTTCCTAAATCAAAACAAGGGAAAGACGAAAAAACGGTTATCGAGTTTATGCTTTTAGAAGCCGCAACATTAGAATTAATGTTGGCAATTGGTGAAAATGACTTTTTTGCAGGAGAATTATTATTGGTTGTAGAAGATAAAACTGAAAAGGGGAAATACGTAGTTGTTGAGGGAAATAGGCGACTTACAGCTGTAAAACTATTACATAATCCTGAGTTAACCTCAGTAAAAAAGATTGCTACAAAAGAAATCGTTGATAATGCCAAATTTAAACCAACAGAATTACCCTGTTTGGTTTTTGAAGACAAGAGTAAAATACTAAAGTATCTTGGCTTTAGACACATTACTGGTATAAAATCGTGGAGATTACTCGAAAAAGCTAGATATTTATTCGAATTGCGAAATACTGAGGATTTTAAAAACTTGTCTTTTTTAGATTCTTCACGTGAGATTGCCAAGATGATAGGGAGTACATCAGCTTATGTAAAAAGGCTTTTAATTAGTTTTGAATTATACAAAGTTGTTGAAGATGAAGCATTTTATCAAATTGAAGGATTGAATGATACTCGTTTTTTCCTTAACTATTTTACAGATGGATTAAATAAAGATAACATCAGAAACTTTATTGAAGTTAATATAAATTCTGAAAATCCTTTAGAGAATCTGAATATTGAAAACTTAAAGAAACTCACACATTGGTGGTTTGAGAAATCCGAAGGACAATCAAGAGTTTTGGGAGATAGTGAGGGTTTAAAATTATTAGACAAAGTTATTGGGCACGAAGAGGCTTTAATCGCTTTTGAGAGAGGTTTAAGCATTTATGAAGCTTATGAAATTACAGATGATTTTGATATTCAATTTGAAAACAGAATAAGGGAAACCTTAAAAGGAATTGAAAAAGCACATCTACTTTCACCAAAAGTTAAAAAATTCTACACAAAATTTAGCGAAGATATACAAACTATTAAAAGTACTGTTGAAATTTTAGAGACTTCGTTTAACATAAAAACCAAGTAATATATGGCAGTTTCTTTTGATGATAAATTTAATGCTTGTATTCAAAATTTTACAAATATAAGTAAGCCCGATTATACAAAGTCTGAACTTAATTATTATGCAGATTTTGTTGAATTAACTGCATTGTTTTCAAATCAGGATGGAATAACTTTAGGAGATATTCAAGATAGGTTTTTTGGTGAAAAGGACTATGAAAATGCAGGTAAACGAGACGAAGATGAAATTTTTCTTCAAGATATTTTTCAAATCACTTCTGAACGAGTTCTTATTTATGAAAATGATTATCCATTTTCCTATACTGAAAGTGAAATTTTAACTTTGAAACCAGACTTAAATACCAATAACAAACTTTATCTATCACTGTTGATTTCCTCTAAACTCAATATTTTTAATGAATTTAGAGCAGATCTAACGACTGATTTTGAAACAATTTCATATTCTGTATTGAAACAATTTTTACCAACAAATTCAAAAGTCAAAGAATTTGGGAAAAACACAGAATACGAAGGAAACGCCATTAATAAAATCAAACAATTAGCTGACGATTTAGATTTGACGGTTGACGATTATGAATTAAGCCAAGTTGGCGAAAGAAACAATCAAGAGCGTGGTTTAGATATTATTGGGTGGCTTCCTTTTAATGACAAATGTGGAAATAAAATTATTCTACTATGTCAATGTGCTTGTGGAAAACAATACGAATCTAAACAGCACGATACTAGACGGTTTGAGAACTATTTGAAATTTTATAAGACAAAACCACAACACACAATGTTTATTCCATATTCTCTAATAAATGTTCGCGCTAAGAAGTTTTATCATTCAGACTATATAGAAAAAGAGTATTTAATTTTTGAACGAAAAAGAATTCTAGAATATCATAAAGACGATACATTTGAAAATTTGGAATCGTATAAAATTGTAAATAAATGTATTGAATTTATGAAGAGTGGTGTCTAATATCCAAACCTAAAACCAAATACATTGCCAAGCCGCACCAGCCATCTCAAAAGTACAAGCTAGTCAATAGGTAAGTTTACAAACGCTCTTTAATAGAAGAATAAAATGTTGAATTATGAACGAAATAATTTGTCCTAATTGTAAAAAAGCATTCAAGGTTGACGAAGCAGGTTTTGCTGACATTTTAAAACAAGTTCGTGACCACCAATTTGAAGAAGAATTAAAAAATCGACTTGACTTAGCAGACAAGGATAAAGAAAGTGCTGTGAAATTGGCAGAAGCAAATATTAAAAATGATCTGCAAGAACAACTTAACAATAAAGACAAAGAATTATCGGAACTAAAAGCTCAAAAGGAAATGGAGCTTTCTAAAAAATTAGCAGAGAAGGAAACTGAAATATTACAAGTAAAATCCAAACTAGAAAACGCAGAAGTTGAGAAAAAACTTGCTGTTACAGAAGCGACACAAAAGGTTGAAAAAGAACGGGATGATTTGGCAAACATTGTAAAAATAAAAGACACAGAAAAACAACTCCTTGAAAAGTCAATTAGTGAAAAATATCAAGCTGAACTAAAAGAAAAAGACGCAATAATTAAGCATAAGGACGAAGAAATTGCACTCCGAAAAGATATGAAGTTAAAACTATCAACAAAAATGATAGGTGAAACACTTGAACAACATTGTGAAACTGAGTTC
>PHDR01000243.1 GCA_002841035.1 Bacteroidetes bacterium HGW-Bacteroidetes-12
GCCAAAAAAAGGAATTAATTTGATATCAAGACCAGCATCTTGTAATTTCTGTTTTTGAAGATCAACCCTACTTTTAGTAAGAAAAACATCTTTATCTCCATATAAAAAATAGGATTTAATGTTGTTGTTTTTTAAAATCTCGAATGGCATATCGTCAGGAAAAACGCTTGCCCACATAATAAAATTGTCAGGTTTAGCAGTTGTTTGTGCTACCCAGCGAGCGGCCGTTGCTCCGCCTTGCGAAAATCCCAATACATTTAATTTGAATGGTTTGTTTTTTCTAAGGCTAACTATTTCGCTATAAAGCGTATTGAGATAAAATAAATAATCATCTATTTCTTCTTCACGATTTTCTTTAGTCATCCAACTGGCTCCAACTTTTCCATCAAGTCCATTCACATAAAATTTAGAAAGTGCTTCTGGAGCAATTACACAGGTATTTTCATTAACTATTGCGTTAAACTTTTTAACAAAAAACTCGGCAGCATAGCCATATCCGTGCAGTACCAACCAAATTGTTTTTGCTTCGGCTAAATTTCCCAACACATAATATTGAGCTGTTCTTTTAACGCTTATTTGATGTTTTTTACTTTCCATTTATCTATTGCTTTTGCATCATATTTCACAATAATTGCTATCCAAATTGCTCGTGAAACCCGAATAACATAAGGAAGCAATGCCAACAACACCAAAAATTCAGATAGTAAAAATAGTTCTAATGAATAACTATCAAAAACGATTAAGGCAGTAAAAACAGCTACGCTAATTGCTATAGTTAAACCATAACTCACATACATTGCTCCGAAATAAAACCCTGTTTCAATTTCAAAATCTTGTCCACATTTTGAGCAATTTTTAGGCATATCAAAAAAACCTTTTATACGATAACTTCCTTTGTACACAAACAAATCGCCTTCATGACATTTGGGGCATTTTAACTTAAGAATACTGGGTAGCATTTATTGAAATTTAGAATGGCAAAGTTACGAATTGTTAATGTAAAAATGTAGCAATTTGAAAAATGTAACAATTGTGAAAATTCGTGTATTCGTGGCTAAAATAATTTGTAATTTCGCGCCTATGTTAGGAATTAATGAATTGACTGTTAGTTTTGGAGAACGATTTTTGTTCAACAAAATAGCCTTTATTGTAAGTAAAACAGATAGAATAGGCTTAGTAGGTAAAAACGGAGCTGGAAAATCTACGTTATTAAAAATAATGGCTGGAGAGCAAGAACCCGACAGTGGAAATGTATCGTCTCCAAGTGGTTTTACTGTTGGTTATTTACCTCAGGACATGGACTTTAAGTGTGGAAACACGGTAATGGAAGAAACTAAATCGGTATTTAAGGAAGTAAATGAAATTAATGCAAAAATTGATGACATTAATCACCAACTAGCTACGAGAGAAGACTATGAATCTGATAGTTATTTAGATTTATTAAACCATTTGAACGATTATAATGAACGGTTAAATTTGCTTGGTGGTTTTAGTGTAGATGCCGATTGTGAGTTAATTTTAAAAGGGTTGGGATTTACAAGTGCCGATTTTGAACGATTAACAGATGAATTTAGTGGTGGCTGGCGTATGCGTATTGAGTTAGCTAAAATTTTATTAACTAAATCCGATGTGTTATTACTCGATGAGCCAACCAATCACTTGGATATTGAGTCGATTCAATGGTTAGAAGATTTTTTAAAAACCTATCCTGGTGGAGTGGTGTTGGTTTCGCATGATAAAGCCTTTTTGGATAATGTTACCAACCGAACCATAGAAATTGCGTTAGGAAAAGTATATGATTACAAAGCCTATTATTCTAAATATTTGGAGCTTCGTCAAGAACGAAGAGAGCAACAAGTTGCTGCTTTCACCAACCAACAAAAACAAATTCAGGATACTGAATTATTTATTGAACGATTTCGCTCCAAAGCATCAAAAGCAGTTCAAGTTCAAAGTAGAATAAAGCAATTAGACAAAATAGACCGTATAGAAATTGAAGAAGAAGACACTTCTTCTATGCGATTTTATTTTCCACCAGCACCGCATTCAGGTAGAGTTGCTGTGGAAGCTCATAACATTGCTAAAAGCTATGGCGACAAACAAGTTTTCAACGATGTAAATTTCTTTATAGAAAGAGGTAAAAAAATTGCCTTAGTGGGCAAAAATGGCGAAGGAAAAACCACCATGAGCCGCATTATTATTGGAGAATTAGAACATGAAGGTACGCTGAAATTAGGTCACCAAGTAAAAATTGCCTATTTCGCTCAAAATCAAGCTGAAGAACTTGATAAAGAATTAACTGTTTTTGAAACGATAGACAAAGTTGCTCATGGAGAAATTCGTAAACAAGTACGAAATTTATTAGGAGCTTTTATGTTTGGTGGCGAAGAAGCCGATAAAAAAATAAAAGTACTTTCGGGTGGAGAGAGAGCTAGGGTTGCGTTGTGTAAATTATTGCTCGAACCAGTAAATTTGTTGGTTTTAGATGAGCCAACCAATCACTTGGATTTGAAATCGAAAGAGATTTTAAAAACTGCCTTAAAAAGATATGATGGAACATTGGTTGTTATCTCGCATGATAGGGATTTTTTAGATGGTTTGGTTACGGAAATGTATGAGTTTAGTAATGGAAATGTGAAACAATTTATTGGTGGTGTTTATGATTTCTTAAAATCGAAAAAGGTTGATTCCATTAAAGAATTTGAACGTAAAGACAAGCAGCAAGTTGTTCAAAACAACACGCCTACTGAAAATAAATTGAGTTATGAGGAACGAAAAAACCAAGAAAGAGCGTTAAAAAAAGCAGAAAATGATGTGCAAAAAATTGAAACCTTAATTACGGAATTGGAGCAAAAGATAAGCACAATTAATGAGCAATTATTGAATCCTTCAACCTACTCACAAGAGTTAGTAGACAAATACACTGCATTAAAAAAACAACTCGAAAAAGCCGAAATAGATTGGGAAAAGGCTCAAGAAACATTGGAAAAAATAAACTAATCCATCTTAAGTAAAAACCGCATCACCTTCTCCATCTTGAAATAATTTTGTTGCTATACTAAGTGCGTCACATTTTTTTGGATAACCAATGTGCTTAACAAGTTGTTTGGTAAAAAGCACTGTATTTTTTTTCAACTTTAATTCTTCTTCTAGCTTTGAATGAAAGGTTGTGATGGTTGTTATTTTTTTATCATACGCATAATTAAAAATGGCTTCTAATACTTTTTCTGTAGCATTGTCATCAAAAAAACAATACGGAATCTTCATTTCAGAATCTCTGCAAGTAACAACAACAATAGCTATAAGCTCATTTTGATTCGTAATTTTTAAAAGCTCTACTACAAAAGATTGGGTAACATAAGAAAAATAATATTTTTTAGCAATCGCTGTTTCAAATTCATTTGGTTGAGTTGTTAGCCAAGAATAATTGCTTATCCAAGTAAAAAAAGTGTTATCAAAAGGCGTTAACATTGTAGGTTTAAATTTATTTAAAAACGCTTCCATTGATGTATCTAGCTGTTTCACAACTTGATAATTTAATTCTTTTTTAGCTGATTTTTTCGCAAACATTGCGTTTAAACAACTATCAAAAAATTTTAAAATAGGTTTCATCATCTTTAAAAAAGCATATTTTTTAGGTAGAATCTGATTCAAATTAAACCTTAAAAATACTTTCGTTCCGGTTATTTTGTCGGTTATAAAGCCCATTTTAGCAACAATAGATGCTGTGTGTGGGGTTAAATCGAAAAAGATAAGGTTAGATTTTGTAAGCTTCAACATGGAATAAAACAAAGGCATTGCTGCTGTTTTACCTTTTTCTGGGTCTATCCACCAACAAGAATTCCAAAAAAAACGCTCGTCTGTAAGTGTTGTTTTTCCTGGTAAAATGCCAATAAATCCAATTATTTCTTCTTTGTTATTGAGTGCTAAAACAAGTGCTACATCATTGGGTTGTGCATAAGGATTATTTGCCTGAGAAATTGCTCGTTGTGGAGTTATAGGAACGATGTTGGCGTTTTTGTAAAACACAGTGTTTACAAAATCGACCAATTCCCCTACTTTTATTTCTCGAAAAATCATCATTAAATTTTTGTTTTTAGGCAAGTTACAATATCTCCTACGTTTGCAAAAGAAATCATTTCATCTAAACTAAATGAAACATTGAATTTTTTTTCAATTTCGGCAATTAAAAGTACATGATTGAGTGAATTCCATTCTGCAATATCTTTGGCAGAAGTTTCATTCGTAATAATGAGGTGTTTGTTTTCAAACACTTCTCTCATTATATTGTTTAGTTGATGCAATAAATTTTCCATTTTGTTTTTTTATTTCTTTTCTTGCTGATTTTTCATTCACACATCTACACATTTTTTTCTCGCAAAGACGCAAAGTTTTTAATATTAAGAACTTATGTCTTAAAATCTAATTCTCACATCTACACATTCACACATTATTTTTATCCCATTTTCCAATAAATACTAAAAGTACCCTGTTTTTTAAATCCAACATTTTTATATACGTTTTCGCCTGCTTTTGAAGCATGAAGAACGATGTTGCTTTTTCCCATTTCAAACGCATCGTGAATACTTTGTTGCACTAAATTGGTTGCAATTCCTTGTTTACGAAACGATTTTTTTGTCGCAATAAGATACAA
>PHDR01000244.1 GCA_002841035.1 Bacteroidetes bacterium HGW-Bacteroidetes-12
CGCATCGAGTAACATAATAAAGCACTTCTTTTCGCCCAAAAAGGAAATTGATTTCAATAATATTCAAGGGATAACAAGTAGTTACAAGCATAGTGTATATGCTAATTATCGAAATTCAAAAATGGCTTTTCTTATGCTTACCCTTATGTTGGCTGAAAAATATGAAAATGATAGGGTTAAGTTCTATTCACTTCAAATTAATGGTGCAAGGATGTCTAAAAATACCCTTAAAAAGTTTAAGCCAGGCTGGAGATTTATTGCTCGAATTCAAAACTTGTTTTTCCCTCACCCATCATATATGGCCAATAACTACTATGAGATTTGCATATCAGAAAAGTACAAAAATGTAACTGGAACTCATTTCAACGACAAGCTAGAAGCTATGCAAAAAGGTCCAGAACAACCATCTTTAAAGGATATTATTGGTAAATCGGTATATCCAGCCTATGCTCATAGAATTGATATACAAGAAAAAGTGATGAGATTATGTAAAGAATTAGCCTCAAAACATTTGGCTCTTGAGAGTTTATAATCAAGTAGTAAAACCAAGATTGGATTTCACAATGAAAAATATTTCGAAAGCAGTTAGTAAACTCTATTAAGCATTTAAAGAATTAAATCATGATTTTTCAAAGTAAATATGGAGATATATACTATCAACTTGAAGGTAATGAAAACTCCCCTGTGATTGTTTTTATTCATGGAGTGGGGATGGACCATAGAACATTTGAAAAGCAGGTTGATGCATTTAAATCAAGCTTCGGTACACTTGTTTGGGACTTACCGGGTCACGGTTCATCGACCTATCATGAAAATGGGAAACGTTTTACCCAAATGGCAGCCGATTGCCTATATGACTTGCTAAATTTGTTGGATATTGACGAGGTTATTCTTGTTGGGCAGTCGCTTGGAAGCATTATTGTACAACATTTTCAAGTAAAGTATCCACTGTATGTTTTAGCATCAGTTCATGTGCCCGGCATAGAAATATCGAGTAGTATGGGATCTTGGACAAAGTTATTTGTTCCTTTAATGATGGGTATGTTCAAGGTTTTTCCTTCAAAGCCTTTTTATAGGTTATTTGGGAAGCATAGAGCTGTGAATGAGGAAGTACAGGAATACTTGTCACGTGCCATTGAGAAAACAGGGAAGAAGCTAGTTCTTCGAGTAACAAAGGATATGGTTTATGACATAATTGAAGAATTGCCTAAGCCTCCCAAACGACCAACTCTTTATACCTATGGTGAAAAAGATCTATTCTTTATCCGAAGAGAGGCTAAAAAATGGCATCTAAGAGAACCTACCAGTCAGTGTGTTGAGATTAAGGATGCAAATCATATTGCAAATCAGGATAATCCAGATGTATTCAATTTGGCACTAAGTGAGTTTATAAATTCAAAATATTAGTAAGAATTATTAACCTATTAAAAATATTAATTATGATACTTTCAACAATTCACACAGTTCCCAATAAGGAAATAATTGAAATCCTTGGTGTTGCCAGGGGTAGCACCGTTAGAGCGCGAAATATTGGCCGCGATATTCTTGCTGGCTTAAAAAATATTGTGGGTGGTGAAATTGAAGAGTACACACAGCTTCAAGCCGATGCAAGAGAACAAGCACTTCAGCGCATGATTGATGACGCAAAGAGATTAAATGCCGATGCTATTGTTGGCATACACCTAACTACAGCGATGGTTACCAATGGAGCCGCTGAAATTTTAGCCTATGGAACAGCTGTAAAACTCAAGTAAATGGGATTAGTAAAGTATATCATAGGGTTTTATGCATTTCTATTTATTGTTTTCTTAATAGCAATATTAGTTATAGCTATTAAGAGAATAATTAATAGAGATAAGGAGAAATTTCAGAAAAGATCGAACTAGCTATATCATGAAATCAGAAAAAGTTTAACGGAGATGAGATCATTATCAAGAAAGAACATATTATTTTATCTAATAAGGTTTTCAGTAATTTTTGTGGTTGCCTACTTTATGGTAGCGCCAATATTTTTAAGTTTTCAAAGTTTACTTCCCGAGCACAATAGGGTTGCCCTCGATTTGTACCAACCCTTTAGAGGTTTAAGTTTTTTAAATATACTAGGTCAATTTCTTCGAGGAGTTGTATTTGCATTTATATTCTACCCGTTTTACAGTCTAATTTTTGAACGTAGAGGGGGCAAATTGCTTCTATTCACCTCAATGTTTGGATTGGGACTTTTTGGATCAGTTGAGCCACAACCCGGTTCAATAGAGGGGATTGTTTATACAATTACCTCCTTTACAGAGCACGCATCGATACTTATTGCTGTTGCAATTCAAATGTTGATATTTGTTTTGATTATGTTTAAGTTTGAGACATACCTTTATGGAGATAATAGGTGTTTTGAAGTAGTTGATTTGTTTCTTCCTAATAGACACTTAATAAAGGCATTTATAATAAGGTTTACAATAGTGCATTTATTCACCTACTGGATTGTTGGAGGTATATTTTATCAGATATCAGGTTATCAGGAGGTGTTAGAATCTATGGAGATTTTTATTCTTTGGCGACCGCTTGATAATTTAACGACTGTTTTTTTAGTATTCTTTGGACAGATTTTCAGAGGAATATTTTTAGCAATACTACTTTACCCTTTCTCCCAAAACTTTATTGAGAAGAAAAGAGGCTGGGCGTTGCTTTACCTTCTAATGACTGGACTAACCATACTTGGTTCACCTCTGTTCTTAGCTGAATTTATTTCCTTTAAAGGTTCAACTTTAGAGTTTTTTCAGAGTCTGGCAGTGGGTATTCCTGAAATATTTAGTCAGATGTTGGTGTTCTCCCTACTATTTTTCTTCTGGCAGAAAAGAAAGGAAACCAAACAGTTACAAACGTTAAAGTATAATATGAGCGTTTTTTTAACGTAAGTTTATATCAAGCTTAGATTATTGCAGTAAGGTCTCGAAAACTTGTCAAGGCTATTAAAAAGAACACTAATTTTAATCATAATTATAAATAGGATGAAAAAGAAAATTTTGAAATCATTCCTATATGTTGTTAGCATCTTGGCTGTGATTTTAATCCTTTCTATTGTAATACTTTGGGTTAAAAGCCCTGGTGTTACAAAAACTATTACCGATTCTGAAGGTAATCCCATAGAAGGAAGTATCTCAACAATTGAGAAAATAACGCTGGGTGGTCAAGAACAGCATATAATATTTAGGGGAGTTGACTACTCCAAACCTATTATGTTGTTTTTACATGGTGGACCTGGAAGTCCCGAAGTTGCCTTCATAAAACATTTCAACCCAGATCTTGAAAATGACTATGTGATGGTTTACTGGGAGCAAAGAGGGGCAGGTAAATCCTATTCAAAAAATATCTCGCCAGAGAGCATGACTCTAGAACAAATGATCTCAGACACTCGTGAGCTAAGTGAATATCTTGCAAATCGATTTAACCGCGATAAAATATTCGTTATGGGTCATTCGTGGGGCTCATTACTAGGTATTTTAACAGCTTATAGGTATCCCGAGCTTTATCATGCATACTTTGGCATTGGGCAGGTTTGCGACCAATTCAAGGGCGAACAAATTTCATATAAATGGACTTATAACCAAGCGATTGAACGCAATGACACAAAGGCAACTAAAACCCTTAGTAGATTGATTGTTCCCGATTCTACAGCTACGGTTAACGAATGGATGAACTTTTTAATGATAGAAAGAAGATATGTAAACCTTTATGGTGGTGGAACAACAAGAGAAACAACAGGGATGTGGCCACTAGTAAAATTAGTTATGAATTCGGGGATCTATACAGTAAGTGAAAAACTCAACTTTATGAATGCAAGTATGTTTTCGCTAGAACATTTGTGGCTCGATGTAATGAATACAAATTTGTTTAGTGAAATTGATAGCATGAGTGTACCTGTATACATATTTCATGGGATTAACGATTACACAACACCGTATCCTTTGGCAATAGACTTTTACAAACAGCTAAAAGCTCCCCAAAAAGACTTCTTCTCATTTGAGGAATCGGCACATAGTCCAATTATGGAAGAACCCGAAAAATTTAATTCAATACTCAGAAATTTAACGAATAAATATTGATCATTTTTAATTTTTGAAACGATAAAGCATCCAGTTTTTAATGACATGTAAACTACTAAATGACTTTAAATATCATTAACATAATTTAAATGGGGGCAATGCCTCCATTTTGCATTTTAAACCAAGCGTCCGTTTCCGAACACCACTGTCACTTTTTGATGCAATCGTAATACCAAAGAATCAACTTGTGCACAACCCAAAGACGATGTAACATATTGAATATCAATATTAAAAAAATAGTGGCATAGCATATGATTAATAGTTTGCAATTAGAAACCAATTAATTCATATTACCATGATACGCATTGATAACTTAATGAAAGTTTTTCGCACTGAGGAGGTTGAAACCACTGCAATCAATAATATCTCAATTGAGGTAAAGGATGGAGAATTTGTAGCCATAATGGGGCCTTCAGGTTGCGGTAAATCTACACTACTTAATATTCTTGGACTGCTCGATAACCCTAGCGGAGGATCGTTCGTTTTCAACGAAATTGATGTGACTAACTTTAAGGAACGCCATCGTACAAATCTTAGAAAATCG
>PHDR01000245.1 GCA_002841035.1 Bacteroidetes bacterium HGW-Bacteroidetes-12
CAATGAAGTTCCTGTTCTTCTAAGTGGCAAACCTAAACCAAAAGTAATGCCATATTCATTTAAATCGACTTCATTAACAGAAATATAAGAGGTGGAATAACGAGTTCCTAGTCTATATACAACTCTATTAAAATAACTTCCTGTGTAGTTACTGTAATTTGGAATAAATTGAAATCCAGCGGCAAATGATTGCACTTTATTATATGTAAAAAATGGATTTGAATTGCTTATACCAGACCAATCTGAAGTTCTATAATCTAATGCAACTAACCAAACATTAGGTTTTTCAAAAGAAAATCCTACTCCAAATTCCAAAGGTATTTCGAGTGTTGTTTTCTTGTTGTCTATGTTTATTATCGTGTCTTTAATCGTTCCAAAATCGGCAGAGCCAATAAATGTTCTGGTAAGTTGGTTGTATCTAGAATTTAAGCTTTTTGCTAAAGAAATCATTCCTCCTAAGGTAAAAACATAGGCTTTACCTTCTTTCCCTGTTGAATCTTTTCTTACAAATGCTTTTTGATATTGCGAACCAAAGTCAAAGCCAAAATCAGCAGTGGTTGTTTCATTTAAATCCCACATATTTAATCCATTAGCAAGATTTCCGAAAACCATTTTTTGATCATAGGATGCTTTTCCGAAATAAAAATTTCCATTCACGCCAACTCCAATGGATGATGTTGAGTCAATATTTATTGAAAAACCATTGCCAAAATAAAATTTATTCAACCCGCCTTCTCCTTTATTCAAAGAAGTAACACTACCTACAATTGGGTCTTGAAAAATATCAGTATATTCATAACCTACACTAGTTGCTGGCATCAACCCAACACTCATTCCCCATTTTTGGTTTATTACAGGGAAAGCAATTGCTAGAGAAGATATATAAGGATTGTTTTTATATTGCGATTGATTTCCATCGTTCATCCATAGTGCATTATTATTAAAACCAACTTCAAATGTTGTAAGAGAAATTGCAGATAATGATGCTGGATTTAAAATATTAATATTTCTCTCTGATTTTAGTCCCATAGCCACACCTCCCATCGCAAAATTTTGAGAAAAACTTTGAGGTCTTATCACACCAATTCCATATTTTGAATAAATTGAGTTGGTTGTTGTTTGAGTAGATGCAATACCAACTATAAAAAAATACACCATTAATAGTGTTAACGTATTATATCTGTTCATTGTAATTTAAAATTTCATTCAATCCTTTAAGCACCAAAAATTCGTCTGCAAAGATGCGATTTTTTAACTCTAAATCAAATAGTTTAAAATCTCCACCTGTAACAACTATTTTTAGCGAAGAATATTGTTGTTGATACGCTGCTATCATTCCTGAAATTTCATTTTTATAGCCATTATAAACTCCAAATAAAATTGCTTTTTCTGTGCTATCACCTATCAATTTAATCGATTGATTTTGATAAGAAACCAAAGGTAATTTCTGGGTAAAATGCGTTAGCGACTTTAATCGCATTTCAAAACCTGGTGCAATGCTTCCGCCATGATAAACAGCGTTTTTATCAATAAAATCAAAAGTTATGCAAGTTCCCATATCAACTACCAGTAAATTTGTATTTGGAAATGTAATCCTTGCTCCTGCTACGGCTGACAATCTGTCTAAACCTAATGTTTGGGGTGTTGTGTAATTAATTTTAAATGGAAATTTCATTTCATGGCTCAACCACAAAAAAGAAATGTTATTTTTTTTTAAAATAGCTGAAATTTCAGCTTCATTTTTCCTTACAGAGCTAATAATTGCCCTTTTTATGTCAAATTTATTTTTTATTTCAAAAATAATTGAGGCATTAATCTCTTGATGTTTTTCATGAAAAATGATAGTATCATCTTTAAAAACAGCTACCTTAACAAAAGTATTTCCTGTATCAATTACTAATCGCATAAAAAAATTTAAGTTTCGAAATTACAAAATGTATTAAATACTTTTGCAGATTAAATAATTTTTATACTTTTGCCGACCTTAATGAAGGTGATGTAGCTCAGTTGGTAGAGCAACGGACTGAAAATCCGTGTGTCGGGGGTTCAATTCCCTCCATCACCACATAAAAACCCGAAAAAGAAATTCTTTTTTGGGTTTTTTGTTTTTATATACCGAAACTAAATGGGTTTTCGGAAAATGAATACACTTTGGTTTCGAGTATTACTCAAACTAAACATTTTTTCCCCCGAAAAGCTAATAAGTTTGAGTATATCTGATTTTTTTATCTGTATTTTTGATGTTTAGATACCTTGTATTAAAAAACATAAAGCCACTTCTCTACATATTATTAATTATTTGTTGGTGTTTTTCACATCAGTTTTTTGCTCAAGAAACAAAAAAAAGAACTCTGTTTATTGAACCCGAATATATGATTGGAAAAGTTGTACCTAATCATTTGAATAGTTTCCCTAGCACACATTTACAACATGGTTTAGCGTTAAATATTGGCTCTCTAAAAACCGACACGAACAGTTCTTGGGCTAAGTATTTTAATTATCCTCAAACAGGAATATCATTATTTTACTCCAACATTGGTAATGACAGAATCTTTGGAAATCAGTTTAGTGCCATGACTTTTGTTGCGTTTAATCTGTTTAATAAATCCAAAAAACCGCTTTATTTTAAATTAAGTATTGGAGCAGCTTATTTTACAACTCATTACGATAGCATTACTAACCCTAAAAATGTAAATGTAGGATCGCCATTTAAATGGGCTTTTCAAGCAGGTGTTTACAAAACTATTAGTGAAAAATCGGGTATGAATTTAAAATTAGGACTCCTTTTTTCTCACGCTTCAAATGGGCATACTCAAATTCCAAACTTTGGATTAAACTCTGCATTATTAAGTATTTCAGCTCAATTTTATGATAAGGAATTACATAATTATCAGCTTATTAAAAGTCATTTAAGAGTTAGACCTAAACTAAAAAGCAGAGATATTGGTATTAGTTACGGCTTAGGATTTCACGAATATGGCGACACTGGACTACCTGTTGGTGGTCCAAAAAAATTAGTACATTCTACATCTATTTACACTGCAAAAACCGTTAACCATCATTTTAGATGGGGTGTTGGTGCCACTTACCGCTATTATGACTCCTATCATTACCAAATTACTTCTCGTAATTTAACTGACTACGAATCCAATCCAACAAAATATGCTTCAAACGTAGTGCTATTTAGCAATGCTGAACTGCTCATGGGACATGTGAGTATCTATACTGAATTAGGAATTAATATTTACAAACCATTTTACCAACAGTATGAAAAAGATTTTCCTATTGGCTCTCATTATAGAGGTTATATTAAATTCAAATCTCATTTTAAAAAACTTTTATCTACACGTTTAGGGATGAATTTGTATCTTTTAAATACCAATAAATTGCCAAAACACAATTTTTTTATTGGACCTTATATTAAAGCAAATTCTGGTCAAGCCGATTTTAGCGAACTCTCTTTTGGGTATATTTACAGAATGAACTAACCAATTATGAATCATCAGGAAATAATAGACAAAACCGTAGAATTTGTAAAAACAACTTTGGTTAATGCAGAAGGCGGACATGATTGGTGGCATATTTACAGGGTATGGCAATTGGCTAAAAAAATTGCAGCAACAGAAAAAACAACTCTTTTAGTAGTTGAATTAGGAGCTTTATTGCACGACATTGCCGATGCAAAATTTAATGATGGTAACGAAAGTATTGGTCCGAAAAAAGCCCGTGAATTTTTACAATCCATTTCTGTTGAAGAAGAACTTATCACGCATGTTGAAAAGATTATCCAACATATCTCCTTTAAAGGAGGGAATTTTGAGCAAGCATTTAACTCTACCGAATTAGCTGTTGTTCAAGATGCTGACAGATTAGATGCCATGGGAGCTATCGGAATTGCTCGAACTTTTAATTATGGAGGTTTTAAAAGCAGGGCCATTTACCATCCTAATATCCAACCCAACTTAAACATGAGCAAAGAGGAATATAAAAACAGTACTGCACCTACTATCAACCATTTTTATGAAAAATTGCTTTTGCTAAAAGACAGGATGAATACTGCAACAGGTAAGGCTATGGCAGCACATCGTCATCTGTACATGGAGCAGTTTTTAGAAGAATTTTACAACGAATGGGAAGGGGAGATTTGATGGTGTATAGCAATAAAACCTCTACATCAACAAACTCACCGTTCCTTTTTCTACAACCGTTTCTCCTGCTTTGGTGGTATAGCTTATTACATAAAAATAAGTTCCTTCTGAGGCTTTTTTGCCTGTGGTGGTTGTTCCATTCCAAACCACTAATTCCGTCATTCCTGAGGAGGCAGGAATCTCACTTACCAAACTTTGAACATCAAACCTCGAACTTGAAACCTCTTGCCCCCATCGATTAAATACTTTTACTTCTAAACTTTCTAACAATTCTGCTCCAATAAGTTGAATAACAAAATTGTCATTTTCATTATCTCCATTAGGGGTGAATACATTGGGAATAAGTAGGCTTATTTCTTCGTTGTGGTCTATAAAAATGGTTTTACAGACCGTATCGGCACATTGGGGTTGGTTGTTGTAGGCAATGAGGCAAACCTCAAAAACACCTCCTTGCGTAAAGAAATGTTGAGTGTTGAATGATGCGTTT
>PHDR01000246.1 GCA_002841035.1 Bacteroidetes bacterium HGW-Bacteroidetes-12
CTTTACAAACTTTATACTTTACAAACTTTATACTTTACAAACTTTATACTTTACAAACTTTATACTTTACAAACTTTATACTTTACAAACTTTATACTTAAAAAAAATATGCTAAAATTTATAAAACACAATATGGAAACAATAGCAGGAATAGAATTATTTCCTATTATTTCATTACTTATTTTCTTTACGTTTTTTTCTGGATTACTCATTTGGGTGCTGAAAACAAAAAAAGCATACATCAATCACGTTGAAAATCTTCCTTTAGAAGACTAATTTAAAATATAAAATAATTAAAAACAATAGATTATGACAGCTAATAACGATAAAACACAGTTAATTGAAGGATTAGACGATAATGCGTTAGACCATGAATATGATGGGATAATAGAGTTAGATAACTCGTTGCCTCCTTGGTGGTTATATATGTTTTATGGCACCATTATTTTCTCTATTTTCTATACCATTAATTTTTTTGGTATGGGAGCATATAAACAACAAGACGAATTAACTAAACAATATGCTGTTGCCGAAAAAGCAATAGAAAAATACCAAAAAGAACACGGAAGTTCGGTAGATGAAAATTCAGCTATTTTAGTTGTTGATGCTGCAAAAATAGAAGATGGAAAAGTAATTTACGAAAAAAATTGTGTGGCTTGTCATGCCGCTAATGGTGGAGGTGGAGTTGGTCCAAACTTTACAGACAACTACTGGATACATGGTAACTCAATAAATGATGTGTTTAAAATTATTAAGTATGGTGTACCCGAAAAAGGAATGATACCTTGGGAAGCACAACTTAATCCCGAGCAAATTCAAAATGTGGCAAGCTATATTTTAACAGCGTTTAAAGATAAAAATGTGGAAGGCGGAAAAGAACCACAAGGAGAAAAGATGTGAAGACTTCTCATCACTAACCATCCTCAACAATATAAAAAAAATGGAAAACGAGTCGTTTAGAGATAGAATTACAACGGTTGATGATGAAGGTAAAAGAAAATGGATATACGCCAAAAAACCAAAAGGAAAATTTACCAATTATAGAACTTACCTGAGCTACGTTTTATTGGGCATCTTATTTTTAAATCCTTGGATTAAAATAGGTGGCGAACCAATGCTAATGTTTAACATCATTACCCGAAAATTTGTTCTATTTGGGCAAGTTTTTTGGCCCCACGATTTTTATTTGTTTGCCCTTATAATGATAACTTTTGTTGTTTTTATAGTGCTTTTTACCACCATTTACGGGCGTGTTTTTTGTGGTTGGATTTGTCCTCAAACCATTTTTATGGAACACGTTTTTCGTAAAATTGAATATTTTATTGATGGCGATTACAAACATCAACTACAACTAAAAAAGCAAAAATGGGATTTTGAAAAAATTGCGAAGAGAGGTTTTAAATACAGCCTCTTTTACCTTATTTCTTTCATCATTTCCAACACGTTTTTAGCATATATTATTGGTGCTGATGAACTCTGGAAAATCCAAACAGAACCGTTGAGCCAACATTTAGTCGGTTTTTTATCGTTAGTAATTTTTAGCTGGGTTTTCTTTTTTGTGTTTGCGTGGTTTAGAGAACAAGTTTGCTTAATTGTTTGCCCTTACGGCAGATTGCAAGGCGTGATGCTCGACAGAAATTCGTTGGTAGTTGCCTATGACTACATTAGAGGAGAAGGAAGAGCAAAATACAAGAAAAATGAAGATAGAAAAAAAGAAAATAAAGGCGATTGTATTGATTGCAATCAATGTGTAGATGTTTGTCCAACAGGAATAGATATTAGAAATGGAACACAGCTAGAATGTATTAACTGCACCGCTTGCATTGATGCGTGCGATTTTATGATGGAAAAAACCAATCAGCCAAAAGGCTTGATTCGAGTTGATTCAGAAAATGCTATTGCAGAAAATAAACCCAATACTTTTTCAACTCGCTCAAAAGCATACACCGCTGTTTTAGTGTTACTTGTATTTATTATTATCTATTTATTTACATTAAGAGGTTCGATGGAAGCAACCATTTTAAGAACACCAGGAACGCTTTATCAAGAACAAGAAAACGGAATAATTAGCAATTTGTATAATGTGAAAGCAATAAATAAATCCAACAAAGATTTAAAGCTTACTTTTGAAGTAATGGAAATAGATGGGACAATAAAAATGGTAGGTTCAGATACGCTTTATTTACCCAAAGGAGAAAGCAGTCAGCAAGCGTTTTTTGTGAACATAGCAAAAGAAAAATTGCCCACCCGAAGTACAAAAATTAAAATTGGTATTTTTAGTAGCGGAATATTGGTGCACGAAAACAAAACTACTTTTTCTGGACCAGCAGAAATTAATTAATCAATGTAATAATTTGAAAATGTAACAATTTGTTTACCAGTGTTATTCTAAACTAAATATCAACTTTATAAACTATAAACTTAATGAAACTAAACTGGGGAACAGGCATAGCAATATTTATTGGGCTGTTTATCATAACTATGGTAAGTATGGTTTTTAAAGCAGGACAACAAAGTCACGAGTTAGTTACAACCGATTATTATGCAAAAGAACTCGATTTTCAACATTTGCTTGAGAAAAAAAAACGAACTTCAGCTACCTTTAAACAACCAATTTTAACACAGTTTTTTAACAATCAACTTTTACTCACTTTTCCTGATGAAGTGGGCGAACAACCAATTGTTGGAAGCATCTATTTCTTTAAAGCATCAAACCAAAGCAAAGATTTAACATTGCCAATAAAAACACAAAATAGAACACAAAATTTTGATGTAAACAGCTTTTCTAAAGGAAAATACACTTTAAAAATAGAGTGGAATGTTGCTGAAAATGAATATTACAGCGAAATTGAAGTTGTTTTTCCTTAATGCGTATGGAAAATTATAGCATTGCTTTTTTTATAGGATTGCTCGGAAGTTTGCACTGCGTTGGTATGTGCGGACCAATAGCCTTTGCATTACCGCTAAAAAAAAGCAGTAAATTATACCAAGTTTTTGGAGCGGTTATCTATAATTTCGGACGAATTATTACGTATGCTTTACTTGGTTTTATTTTTGGTTTCTTTGGACAAGGAATTAAATTAGCCTCCTCACAACAATTTTTGTCCATTGCCATAGGTGTCATTTTAATTGCAAGCGTTTTTTTTCCTTTAAGTTGGTTAAATAAACTCAATCCAAACAACAAAATAATTCAACTAATAGGTTCTGTTAAACAACAATTGGGATTGTTACTTCGTTCGTCAAAACCTTTTAACCTTTTAAGAATAGGGTTGTTAAACGGATTCCTACCTTGCGGACTAGTTTATACAGCACTTGGTGGAGCCATTGCCACTGGGAATACACAAGAAGGCGTTTGGTTCATGGTTTTTTTTGGATTGGGAACATTGCCGCTAATGTTTTTAGCCGTTCAATTCGCAAATTTTGTAAGCCTTGCCTTTAGAAATAAAATCAGAAAAATATTTCCATTTTTATTGGTGTTGATAGGTGTTTTATTTGTGTTAAGAGGATTAAATCTAAACATTCCTTACCTCAGCCCCAAAATAAATGTTGAACGTCCTTTTGTTCAGGATTGTGATTAGTGTGATTGAAATTAAGAAGTGTTCTTTTTAAAATATTCCTCCAACTTTGTTTCTAAGAGTTGTTTATGTTGCTCTAAAAGAACTCGGTATTTAGTTTCTATGTTTTTTTCATAAGTACTGATTTTTTCTATGTTAGATAAGTCAGAAAAAGAATAAAGTTCAAAAAAGTTAGTTTCTAAAACGATACTTATTTTGTAAAGTAGATTAGAATCAATAGATTCCCTTTCAAAAATGTTATAAATTACAGTTCGTGATTTATTGATTTTTTTAGCTAGAAAACTTACACTTATTCCTTTCTGTTTTATTACTTTTTCTATTTCTTTTCCAATATGTACCATCTTAAAGACAAATGTCTATAATGTAGGACACATCATAGTTGGTATTGTGTTTAAAAATTAATACAAAAAGTATTATAAAATTGACTATTTAGAAAATAATTTATACATTTACACTGTAAAACAACATTTTACCAAGAAATAACCCAACCCTTGTTACAAATGCGGGAAATTGTTTACTTTTATAACTTAAATGCGTATGACAAAAACCAATTAAAAAAATGAAGCCTTTTATACGTTACATATTACCCCTTTTGCTGTTGCTGGTGTTTGTCAGTAGCAAGGCTCAGGTATTACATGCAGAACCCTTTGGAACTGCCAGTTGGGATGCGGCTAATGATATTATTATTGCTTCAGACTCTAATTTTGTATTGTATGGTAATCATTATAAAAATCTATATCTTGCTAAGGCTGATACTGCTGCCCAGTTAATTTGGGAAAAATCTTATCCCACTGATAGCATTTTATTATACCCCAGTTCTATTTGTGAAATTGGCGATACTAGTTATGTAGTATCGGGTAAATATCAAAATGTTGGGTTTTTGCTAAAAATAAACACTGTTGGAGATTCGCTCTTTAGCTTAAATGATTCTGCTATTTTAGGGGGAAATGTTACCAATTTAAGAGTTGCCCCCGATGGTAATTTATTGGCGTTGGTTACCTTTAATGGGTATGGGGCGAGTCTGGTTAAATTTGATGATAAACT
>PHDR01000247.1 GCA_002841035.1 Bacteroidetes bacterium HGW-Bacteroidetes-12
ATTATTAACATCTGTAAAACTGTAAGTAACGGTATAAGTTCCTGCTGTGCTTGAAGCCAAATCGATTTCTCCTGTTGATGAATTTAAGGAAAGTCCGGCCGTTGAACTATATGTTCCGCCCAGTTGGCCTGTATGTGACACAGAGGCTGTTCCTACTTTACAAAATGGCGAACCTGCATAACCAATCGTTGCTGTTGGCAAAGGATTTACCGTAATAGTTACTTCATCAGTTGCAATACAACTTGAAGAACCTTTGGTCGCCGTAACTGTCAATACAAATGTTGCAGAGGAGCCAGAAGTGATTGTTACATTGGTATTTAAGGCATTAGGGTCACTTATTGTTGCATCTCCTGATTTTACCGACCAAAGATGAGACACAATATACCCAGAACTTGCTGTGGCTGATCCATCAAGCTGATATGATTGGCCAAAGCAAACGTAATCATCAACTCCTGCATTGGCATTTCCTATACTTATATTAGGAACCTGAAGTGGGCTGATAAAATCATTGATATTTGAATTCCCTGTTGAAGCTTTCGTTTTTACAAAAATTGTCTTAATTTTCATATCATTGCACGGATCAACAACAGCCAATAATTCTGTCAAATTAACAGCAACTTCAATAAATTGGTTGGTGGTGTAAGTAGAAGAACCAAATGCGCCATAAGGCACAGGAATTGGAGTAGCGCCTGTATTCGCGGCTGCATAAACATTTCCTGGCACTACTGTTTTTTCTACAAAATTTGCTCCATCCCAACTCAATAAATAAAATGAAGGGTTTGCAGAGAAAGCGACGGACAGAATAAAATCACCTACTGTTCGACCGCTAGAGGTTCCTTGGGTTGTAAATGTCCCGTTATCATTCTTTATTAATGAATTCTGCAAAAATTCGAAGTCCATATATGAATTATTTGTGCCACCAGTAAGCCTGTCAGCAGCAAAAATTACCCAGACATTACCATTTGAAGAAGTTGTAAAATGAACGAAAGCATTATTCATATCATTTTTACCTGGACTTATTGCACCCAATTGCCATAGCCAATTAGTTGGATTTTCGTTTATCTTGTAGGCTCCAGAAAACACATTATCTTGGTTTGTTCCGTCATCATAGTTATCCTTCATCCAAAAGGTTGTTCCGGGATTGGCCGGAGTACCATCGGCATTAAGGACAAAACCACCAGCCCCGGTGCCAGATAACCAATCTCCTATAGTACTGTTTACCTTAAGTGTTCCGTCAATATTAAAACCTTCAGCCGGAGGATCAACTGGTGCAATACCCGATCCAATTTGTGCCTGTAAAACACCAAAATTGAAAATCAAGGCGAAGGTTATTGTCATTATTGAATAACTATTTTTAATAGTTTTGGCTGTAATAAATGACGTAGATAAATTGTCAAAAATTTTAAAGAAAAATTTCCAAATCGCTATAGGAATATTTGATTTTAGGTTGGATGTAGTTTTTTTCATGGCCCTTCAATTTAGATTAGATACCAATTGCAAATATTTCATCATATAAATAAGCAGTTTTGCCAATTATGCAATAAAATATAAATAAATAACTTTTAGGGGTTTTATATAAGTGATTAAAGGGGATTTAAACATTTTGATTGCAGAGAGAAGCCGTAAAAACATAATTAAAATCACGAAATTTTACATTTTCAATAAAAATTCGTAATCGCTATATGCCAAAATAAAAAACTGAACTTGTGAGAGACATTTATCACTTATATTATCTTAAAATTACTTTTAAATAATCCGTAAAAAAATGACATTCATCAATTTTTAATATGATTGTTATCAGTTTGAATATATTTAAATAACTAGAATGCAACACGTTAATGACAATTAATTTAAAATAAATTATTTATAAGCGATAATAATATTAATTTTATGGTTTATCTTTGGCGTATAATTTTAAAATATGACTGGCAAAATATTTTTATATTTATTTTTGTGGGTATTGATTATTTCGTGTAATTCAACGTCAACCATTACTGAAATCAATCCTGCAATAATTCACCATGGAAATAATTCAAAATCAATTATTGTTGAAAATAAAAAGGGCTTCATTGATTATTATATTTCCAAAATTGATTTTAAAGCAAATGATGCTGATAATATCAATATTGATGAATTGGAAATCCATGGCGATAAAAGAATTATCACATCAAATGAATCAGAAAAAAACATTGTTTTAAAAAATAAATCAATAGTTCGGTTAAAGTATAAAGATCATTTGGCCAATAATTTTATCAAATCGAAAGTCTTCTATTATAACAATGATACGCTGATTTGCATTAAAATTTATGAAATTTTGCCAGATGAATTTAATAAAGCGACACTATACCAAAGAGCTATTTATTTCCATAACAACCAGTTAATATCAGATTCAGATGAATTAAACCAAACTAACAAAACACAAAGTTTGGTTGTTCTGGCTCAAGAATATCTTAAAAAGGAATATCTTTCACTTAATTAGTGGCTGTTTCTATTTTTATTTCCATAAATCGCTTTAATTCAATTAATTATTGATTTGGGTTTTAAAACATTCTTTTGAAGCCCTTTTTTGATTTATTGTTAAATTATTTCCTCGATTTAATCATGCTCCAGATAAAAAAAAATTATAAAATATTTCGACAAAGTATAGAATTCATGTAGATTTTACTACTTTCATAAAAAATTAACCATCAATGAAAAAAAAGCCGAAATTTGAAACGATTGCCATTAAAAGCACTGAAAATAAATATGGCGATTCTGCTCCGGTGAGCACGCCCATTTATTTATCAAGCACTTATATACGCAATAGCGACGGCACTTATACAAATGATTTTGTGTATTCACGCACCAACAACCCGAATCGTGCCATTGTTGAAGAAAGTATTGCCATTTTGGAAAACGGCAAGCATGCTTATGCGTTTTCTTCAGGAATGGCAGCTGTAAGCGCTGTTTTTCAGAGTTTAAAGAGCGGAGATCATATTCTTTTACCAGACGATATATATTTTGCCATAAAAAAGTTGATGGAAGAGGTTTTTAAACGTTGGGATTTAACCTGTGATTTTGTGGATATGACAGATTATGAGTTGGTTAAAAAAACCATAAAACCAAATACTTCTTTAATTTGGGTGGAATCACCTTCTAATCCGCAATTAAAATTAAGCGATATTGCTGCCATTGCTGAAATTGCACATAAAAATAACGCGCTTTGCGCAGTTGACAATACTTGGATGACGCCAGTTTTTCAAAATCCGCTTGCACTTGGGGCAGATATTGTGGTGCATTCGACCACAAAATATTTTGGCGGACACAGTGATGTAATTGGCGGTTGTGTTGTTGTAAACGATGGTGAAATTGCGGAAAAAATTAAAAATATCCAGATTTTATCGGGTGCGGTTCCTGCTCCTTTCGACTGTTGGCTAATTGCCAGGGGAATTCAAACCCTTTATTTACGTGTTAAAAAACAAAGCAAAAACGCCTTAAAATTGGCCAAATATTTGGAAAACCATCCAAAAGTCGAAAAGGTTTTATATCCTGGTTTACAAAGCCATCCGCAACATTTGTTGGCAAAAAAGCAGCAAAAAAAGGGATTTGGAGCTATGATTTCCATTTTAATAAAAGGAAATGAAATGGAAACAATAAACATTTCAACCAAATTAAAATATTTTACTATTGCCACTAGTTTAGGCGGCGTGGAGAGTTTGGTGGAACACCGAAAATCGCTTGAGGGAAAAGACAGTTTAACGCCCGAAAATTTATTGAGAATTTCTGTTGGGATTGAGCATATAGATGATTTGACTGCAGATTGGGAAAACGCTTTGTCAATGAATAATGAATAATTAATCCCGTTCGTGCAGGATGAAAATTAAAAATGAAGGTTTTGCTTTTATTTTAACGAAGCTATTTTAAGTGTGTCGGATATTTATTTGTTTTATTTCTAGTATCTTGACGGGAATCTGTTACGGCTAAAGTCATATTTTTTCTTTTTTTAGTACTTCAATTTCCGCTTGTTTTTGAAGTTCTGCTTTATAAATTGGCAACGTAAATTTAAGGGTAGTGCCTTTTTCAGTTTTATTTTCAATCCAAATTTTTCCTTGATGCCTTTCAACAAAACGTTTACAAATCACCAAACCCAAACCAGAACCTTTTTCATTCGCAGTACCTGGGCTTGATTCATTGAAATCTGATTTAAATAATTTAGATTTAAGTTTCTTGTTTATTCCAATCCCATTATCCGCAACAGCAATTTCAATAAATTCACCAACAGGCATGGAATAAATATCAATTTTTCCAAAATTCTCCGTAAATTTAATTGCATTAACAATAAGGTTTCGTAAAATTACTTCAACCATGTTTTTATCGGCAAAAGCATAAACTTCATTTGAGTGAAAAGAATTTATCGTAATTTCTTTCATTTTTGCAGTATCTTTTATTTGATCAATTACGTCATTACAAATTACTGAAATATTGCAAAAATTAGGATTGTATGCAATTTTATTGCTGTTGTCTCTTGCCCAAGTTAACAGATCCTCCAACAAATTATAGGTATTTCTTGCTTGGGAATTCATACCGCAAAT
>PHDR01000248.1 GCA_002841035.1 Bacteroidetes bacterium HGW-Bacteroidetes-12
TGATACCACCTTTTTTAACTTGATTTCCTTCAATAATTTTACCTACAATCCAACCTGCAACAGCTCCAATAATTCCACCTATAATAAAGTGTTCTCCTTCTGTTGCTCCACCTATAATTGCTCCTAAAATTAGTAATGCAAAAAACACAAGATAATAATTGTTGCTTCCTTTTGAGTGAATTTCTTTACAACTGCGACATCTTGGAACTGTAACATCTGAATAAGTAAATTGAACTCTTCTTGGAATATAGCTTCTACTTGTTTCTTTATAAATAGTAGTGTTAATTTCACAACCGCTATCAGGTGCGTTTGACTCGCAAAAGTGACAAACAAGAACGCCTTTATATTTCTTTTCTAATTCTTCAAGTTCGTTTTTGTCTTGTTGAAATTTTGATTTGGCAGATTCGTTGACGCTAATTCTTAATGAATAATTAATTAAAGCCAAAGCATTTTTAATATCGCTTTGTTTATTCCAACTCGCAATAGACATACTGCGAATAGAATAACCAATCTGTGTTCTAATTTCGTTAGCAAAAGAAGGTAAGTTGTTGAGTTCGTTTAATTCAAAAGACGATTTAACAAAAGTTAAAGCATCACTTGCTTTTAATGTTTCATTTTCAACATCATCAACTTTGCTTTGGATTGAAATTAGAATTTTCGCCCATTCTTTAATTAATGGTGCATTCTTTTCTTGTTCAATTCTTTCTTGGTGTTTTTTCTTTACAATGTTGTAGTTTTTTTCAAAAGTTGGTTTTGAAACACTTTCAATATTAAGTTCGAGCAAATATTCTAAAAGCGAAAGTGGAACTGAAGTCGTATTAAATTCATTCCAAATATTGAGTTGCAGAAAGTTAATTGATGCTGCTATTTTATTTATTTGGCTTTGAAAATAAATCGGTAGTTTATTGAGAAATTCGCTTGGAAATCTTTTTTTAATAACATTAATGACATCATCAATGTTGTCATCAGTATAGTTTGATTCTTCTTCTTTTATTTCTTTGGTAAGTTTGTCAGTTGCTGTAATTCGTTGTTGAATTTCATTGCCCAAACTTTTGTAAGCTTTATTCAAATCATTTTTAGAAATAAGGTATTCGGCTCGAAGAGCCGAAGAGAATAATTCTAAATCTTTATTTTGAAAAGACTTTAATAATATATGGTCAATTTTTGCAGAAAAGAAAGGACTTATGAAATCGACAAACTCTGGCAACTTATAAATGCTCTCTTGTTTAAGACTATTTAGAAGTTCGTTACTGCCATTTGCCAAAAATTTATTGAGTTCTAAATTGGTCGATAAGTGCGAATAAAATTCGATTTTGTTTTTATCTTCTAATTCTTCTATTGCTCTTTCGCAATCAGACTTTGTTAGTTTCTGTCCGTTGTATTCATAGAATCCGCTATCGGATAAATCAATGTCGGCAAACAGTCTTCGCTTGGATTTTTTTATAATACTTGAATCTATTTCGTTGACTTCTTTGTCTTTTAGTTCAAGTATCTCAATAGGATTTATGTATATCATAAGTCTTTATCTTCTTTCAGTTACTATATAAAATTGCCAACTATAATTCATATTACTTTCCATATTCTCCGTTCCAATATTAGGAATCACTCCTGGTGCAGATGCTCGATAACTGTAAGTTCCTGGCGAAAGCGATATTGTTTGTTTTTCGTGTGGATTAAATGTAAATAATTGGGAATTTAGTTTTAGCGTTAGAGTTATATCCGTGTTGTTGTAGATTTCAATTTCAGGCTTGTATGTTGTTGATTTACCACTTGGTGTAAATATTCCACTTTCATTTTTTTCCACAATATCTCCAAGTTTGATGTATGATTTATGGACATAACCCTCTTTGTTTGTTTCAATATCAATAATGTTGATATAATTATTTTCAGCATTTGTTGAAACTATAAATATTTGTGTTCCGGGCTTCAGAGATTTTACCACAGAATACTCTGTACTTGGTCCTTCTCTAAAATTTACCTGTTTGGTAATCCATCCAAGGTAAGATTGACTAAAACCAATCATACTTGTTAGTAAGAATAATGTAATAAGTAATGTCTTTTTCATTCGTTCTTTTTTGTTCAATTTTCTTTGAGCGTTGGCAAAAAACAGCTCTTTTGGTTTTTTCTGCGTTGGCTCGTGTGTCGGCAAAAACCAAATGTGCTGTTTGTGCGGTTGACTTTTCAGCTTGCTTACAACTGGTTATATCCTTTCAAATGTAACTGTTTTTAATTAATAATTCCCGGATAACCTCATGTTTTTATTGTTTTTATCCGCATCAGCTATGCTTTTTAAAGCCAGGTCCAACGGACTCTCAATTTTCATTAAATCTTTCTTGCTAACGTGCGTGTATATCATTGTTGTTTCGGGTTTAGCGTGACCAAGCAGTTCCTGAATATAGCGTAAATCAATCCCGTTTTCCAGCAAATGCGTCGCGTAACTATGCCTTAAAGTATGCGGCGTTACGTTTTTGGCAATATTTGCCATTTTGCTCGATCGATGCAAAAAAGCCCTGATGCTTTCCGCACTGTATGGTTGATAAGGTTTCCCTTCAACAAAATACATGTCAGGTCTATAACTCATTAAATAATTATTCATAAGGGGAATAATGCTCTCGGCTAAAATCACGTTCCTGTCTTTGCGGCCTTTACTGTTTTTTACCAAAATTTGCCTTCTGTCAACATCAATATGCGCCAATTGCAAACTCAACAACTCGCTTATGCGCAAACCTGCCGAATAAATCATTGCCAAAACCGCTCGGTGTTTTAAATTTTTAGTGTAACGCAGCAAATCAATAACCTCTTCCTTAGACAAAACCGTAGGCAAAATCAAACTTTTTTTCGGACGTTGCAGCTGCAATTCCTCAATCTTGCATTCCGGGTAAAATGCTTTCAGCAATTTTATGGCGCTCACAAATTGCCTGTGCGTGCTAATGCTGTATTTTCGTGGCACAAAAACATCCTCAATAAATTTCTCAACATCCCTGTTAGTCACATTGTTTAAAGGAGTTTCTTTTAAATAATTAAAAAAATCAGCAACAAATGACGCGTAGGTTTTAACCGTGCTTTCGCTATAACATTTACCTGTTAAATAGCTCGAATACGATTTAAGAAGAACACTGTTTCCTGCTGAAAGATATTTTTCCGGCCGTTCAACAGCATCTTTTAAATGGCCATTGTAAACCGAATTATCCAATTTAAAAACAACGTCATTTTTAAGTGTTTGCTTAATAAAGTCGATATTTTCAGTCGTAAAATCAGTATACCAGCCGCGCAAAGTCTGGCTCCAAAAGTAACCCTCAACTTTCTTTATTTTTGTGATAACAGTGTCGTCATACGGAAATACCAACAACAACCGAACTTTTTTTCGATGGCTAACTTTTTTTAGTAAAACCGTAATTATTTTTTCAGATTCGTTTCCCATAGCACTTCAAATATACAATATTTAAGCAATAAAAAACATAAATCAAATTAAATTGCAATCCGAGGTTGTTGAGTCTTGCCGAAGCAGGGCGTTCCCGCCGAAAAGGCGGTCGGGCTTTTCGTTACAAGTCCTCGTCACGCCCAAAAGCGTTCCTGCGGGCTTTTCACTGCAATCCCTAACGCAAATCACCTAAAAAAGAAAAAGAATACTAAAAATTGAATTGCGTTTTTGCGGTTAATTGCAAATTTCAATTGAATTGATTTTTATAATTTTTCACTTGTTTTTTTATCTAAGAATACGCGGCTTTTAAATGAAGTGGTTTAAACTTTTTATTTGTCAGCGAAAAATTCGGCTTTTGCTTCTTAATGAAGCCTTTTTTTCTTTGCATAGCAGTGTTACGGAAATAAAAAAAGTCAAAATTAGGGAGCAAAATGTAAATTTTGCAGGTAAAAGAAAAAGTTCAAACCACTTCAATAACAATAAATCCCGTTCTTGCGGGATGAATAACTAATATTTCACCAAATATTGCCAAGAAAATAAAGAAATGGAATAATTTTTAAATGATAAACTTATCGCCATACAATTTTTGCAAATTTTGAGCCGACAGAGGGGCTCGAACCCACGACCTGCTGATTACGATTCAGCTGCTCTGCCAACTGAGCTATGTCGGCTTTTGTAATTTTGCAAAAATAGCTATATAAAGGTATTAATTTAAAAGAATTCTTCACCTAATATTTCAAATTAATTCAAAAAAAAAGTCTTTCAAAACTGAAAGACTTTTTTGAGCCGATAGAGGGACTCGAACCCACGACCTGCTGATTACAAATCAGCTGCTCTAGCCAGCTGAGCTACATCGGCTTTTGGTGTGTGCAAATTAAATTCCTTTAAAAGTAATAAGCAACTATTTCAGCATTTTTTTTTAAAATATTTCACTTTTAATTGGCAATTAGCAAGTTGAACTGCCAAACTTGGTGTTTTAGGCAATAAAATTTCAAAACAAAGCTTGGCTGTCCTTAGTTATCTTCATGAAGCGATTAATTTTCGGAGTATTTCATCTGTTTAAATTTTATTTTTTAGCGGTAACAGCTGCTGTTCGCTATTAATCATTCCCTGGTGTATCAAAATTTGTTATGCTCGTTTCATCTGTT
>PHDR01000249.1 GCA_002841035.1 Bacteroidetes bacterium HGW-Bacteroidetes-12
ATTTTTTTCATTATTATTAAGTATTGGTTAAATTAAACGTGAGTTTTGGTTTGCCATGGCGCTCTATTTAGTTTGAAGACAGGAATAGGGCGTCTTTTTATAGGTTCAATCGCAATTTTCAGGATTCAGAATTTTGCGTACAGCCGATTGCGTGCACCTCTTGAAATGCCTATTTCAATTTGGCAGCTTACTTATTTCCAATGAGAAAACGACTCGTTTTTCGAAGGATGCGGCTCGGTTATTCCGGCGGAACATATTTGCCGCGGGATTTGGTTTTTTGAAATGGTATTTATTTACTCATAGCTAATTATTAACAGTTAATTGATTAACGACTAAAGCGAGACTGTTAAAAATAAAGAAGCTCTGCTAAGAATGAAAGCGGCGTTTTTGCCCATAAAAAAAGGCATGGAACTCTGCTTACCGCTTTTGAGGTACTGGTATACCGTGGAACAATAAGTGAGCCCACGCCTAGGTCGTGAGCATCTTAACTTATCATCTCGTTCCGCTATAAAGTTCCAGTTTTCAAAAGCGAGATTCAAAGCGACTGCTTCAAATATTTTCTATATGAAGAATCGCAAATTTATATAATTAAAACAAATATAATAAAAATATTTTACCAAACATATATGTGTGCTTTTATTTTGTGATAATGATGGAAATTTATATTGTGGAAAATGAAGAACAAAATAAGGTGATAGTTAAACTTGGTTTGACGATAAGGAAAATTAGAGAAGAAACTACAGATTTTTCTCAAGACAAACTAGCTTTGGAAGTTGATCTATCAGAAAATCAAATTCGTAGAATTGAAAAAGGGCAAACAAATCCAACTATAAAAAATCTTCTAAAAATAGCCAAAGCTCTGAAAGTTGATATAAAAGATTTATTTTGATGGTAAAAAAGATGCTAAGGCATCTTTTTTATAATTAATAACAAATGACAGTTGATATATGTTGTTGGCAACAAGCTAAAAATGAACAGAGACTATACTAAAACTAAATTTTCATTTCATTCCTTTAGGAATATTAAAAAGGGATTAGGAGAATTTGATGCTGTCGTAGAATGTAATGAATTAGCTATAAGAGAATTTACTAGTAACTTATCAAAAACACCAGATAAAGAAACCTATATACAAGCTCTTGCCGAAAAGCATAGTGTTCGCGTAGATACGGTTTCTCTAAAACTGTTTGAATCACGAATTAGGCAATTTTACATAATGTCAGTTATGCAAAAAGCAGAACAGTTTTTTGATGAATTTAAAAAAGAATACAAAGATTATAATCCTATATGGGTTGATAAAAAAGATGGTGAAACCGATTTAGATAATTTATTAATTAACACTTTTAGTTCTTTAAAAAATGGAATTAAAGAAATCAAAGAAGAAGTATATTTTGGATATGAATATTACAGGTTTGTGAGAAATCGATTTGCACATTTCGAAGAAAAAGACAATAAAAAACTTAAATCATATCTTCAAAAAGTAAAAAACTATCAAGTGTTTTATAATAATACATTTCATTCAAATTCAAAACCGAATGAATATAAAGAAATTGATTTTAATGATTTTTTACTAATAACAAATATTATTAAGAACATTGGTTACACACTTTGTGAAAAATGTAAGCCGGATAATCAAATTCTTGCAGAAATAATATCCAAAAAAGAAATCACAACGAAAACCAATAAAAAAATTAACTCAGTAAAGTCACTTTCTAAACTTAAAAATAATAGTGAAAGATATTCTAATGCAATTGAGAATCTCTTAAACTCACATTTTGGAAGAATAAATGAAAACGACAGAAATGAAATTATTATGAATTTAAATCGCATTCTAGCTTAAAGGTTGACCTAGTCATTAAAGCGTCCCCTCCACGAAAGTCTGCTTAACAATTTTCGTGAAGTGGAGATTGAAGGTTCGATTCCTTCAGAATGCACAAAAGTCAGTTACCAACAAACAGAAAAAAAGCAATACATCATAAAATAATACTAGATTTGTATAAAAATAATAATGGCAGATAAAGCATTTTTAACACCAACGATTTTAAAGTGGGCTCGAGAATCCGCTCGAATCTCTGTTGAAGATGCTGCAAATAAAATCAAAGTATCTTCTGAAAGACTATTGGCTTGGGAAAACGGGAATGATTATCCGACTATAAGACAAGCGAAAATTTTAGCAAAAAGTTACCGAAGACCATTTTCTCTATTTTTCTTACCAGAGATTCCAAAAGATTTTCAGCCATTACAAGATTATCGAAGAGATTCATCAATAAAACTAGACACAGCTTCATTGTTCATTATTAGAGAGGTTCAACAAAAACAACATTGGATTAGTGAACTATTTGAAGAAAGTGGCGAAGATATTTTACCTTTTGTAGGTAAATTCTTTTTGAGTGACGACCCAAGTATTGTTGCTAAAGACATCCTAAAAACGTTAAATATTAATCCTGAAAATTATTCAAAAACACCTATTAACGAATGGATTGACAAAGCCGAATTAGCAGGTGTATTTATATCAAGAGCAAGTTTTTTACATTCGAGACTCACTCTTGACAAAGATTTAATTCAAGGATTCGCTATTGCTGATAAATATGCTCCATTTGTATTTGTAAATTCTAAAAACTGGAACGCTCCACAACTATTCACTTTAGTTCACGAATTAGCTCATATTTGGATAGCTAAATCCGGAATTTCTAATGAAATAGATATAGACTTTACTGACAAACCAAAATCAAGATTTCATCCTGTTGAGCTTTTCTGTAATCAAGTTGCCGCTAATGCACTAATGCCCAAATATTTAGTAAGTCAATTTGGTAATGAGGTATTTGCATCAAATAAAGAAATCTTTAAAAAAGCAAAAGATTTAGGAATAAGTTCTTTTGCATTGATAGTTCGTGCTCTAAATTTAAACTTGATTTCACAATCAGAGTACAAAACACTTAAAGACGAAGTTCAACGAGATTTTGAATTATTCCTTGAAAAAGAATCATTAAAAAAAGAAAAACAAAAAGAAAAAAATAATGGACCAAACCCATATTTACTTCAATTGAATAAAAACAGTAAATTATTCACTAGAATAGTTATGGATTCTTTTAGTACAGGAATAATATCTCCTACAATTGCGAGTAACTTATTAAATACTCAAATTAATAATTTTCAGAAATTTGAAAAACTGTTAGCATAATGTTTGAGAGAGAAAACCCATTATTCTGTATCGATGCGAATATTCTCATTCAAGCCTGGCAAAGTTATTATTCGCCATCAATTTGCCCTACATATTGGAATGTTTTGAATGATTTAGGCAAAAAAGGAATAATTTTCATTCCTGAATTAGTTTTTGAGGAAATTGAGAAAGGCGAAGACGATTTATTTAGTTGGCTTAAAAATAGTGACATACCAATTAGAAAAATAGATGGAGCAGTCACAAATTGCCTAAAGGAAATTTATGCAAATAATCCAATACATAAATATTTAGTTGCGAGTAACGGAATCCACTCAAAAGCAGATCCTTGGGTTATTGCACACGCAATTAACGAGAAAGCTATTGTAGTAACTAAAGAGAAAAAGGATTTTAGTAAAAAGCCAACTAAAATTAAAATACCACACGTTTGTGATAATATGAAAGTTAAGTGGATGGACGATTTTGATTTTGTAAAAGAATTAAACATTAGGTTTTCTTGCGGAATAAAATAAAACCAGTTGCTAACAATGGTAATCGTTAAACAAGCATTCAAAAAAGATTAATAATTATTAAAGACACCCATAAATTATACTTTTGATTGACTTTCTATTAAATAATTATTACATTTTTACAAATAAGTACAGAATAAAAAAATTGCATCTTCTGAATTACTTTAAAATACTTAGTTAAAATTTGCTTTTATTATAGAAGCAACTGTTAATTTGAAATTGGTTAAAGTAAAGACAAATTATGGATACCCTGGGATTATCAATAACAATTAGCTAATTTTGAACTGATATTACAAGTTGTAACCAATATGAAAAAACCTGTAACTAAAAGAAAATGGAGGATTAATTTGGTTGTTTCATACAACAATCAAAAGATTGCGGAAATTAACAGAAATAATGTCTCTGAATTTCTAAAGAACTTATCGTCGATTTACAAACTTGACTATGCAATCTCTGAAAATCATAAATTCAATTATGACAAAGAGTTTGAAATTGAGCATAGTAAAACGGAATGTGATATTTTCTATTTTCGCTCAAATAAAAACACTCGGATTAAAGCAAAGGAATTGAGAACGACAATTAACAGCTTGTTTCCTTACACTTATGGAGCTTATTATGATGGAGTGGAATTTTTCACGCAAATGACGAAGGCTTTAAAGGAATATCCTCTTCCAAAAGAATTTTATAGACCTTTAAAATATCCTTATGTGGAATTTCATAATGGTTCGGAAATGAAACTGATGCTTCCCTATGAAAATGTGATGGAAGTGATTGAAAAGGAACAGAATTTTACAATGAATTAAAAAAAATACTGGTTACAATAACCTCATAAAATTTATGCTTACATTTAAACTAAATATAAA
>PHDR01000250.1 GCA_002841035.1 Bacteroidetes bacterium HGW-Bacteroidetes-12
AAAAGGCAGGACGAGAAAAAGGCAAAGGAAGAGAAGAAAAAGAGGTCAAAGGAAGAAAGCCTCAAGAAAGCAGCTGAGAAAAAGAAAGAAACAGAAACAAGTAACTAAAATATCAGTTCGAGTAGGCAATATGGAGCGATAGCGAAATATTGATATATCGAGAACTATTTTTAAAAAAATCACTCCCCACGGAGTAGCATCGTAGGTAAATTGACAATGATTTTAGAATCGAATCTCAGGTATATAAACTTTTACTATTTTTGCAACCTACATTTCGGGATGTAGCTTAGCCCGGTAAAGCGCACGTCTGGGGGGCGTGAGAGCGGAGGTTCGAATCCTCTCATCCCGACAACTTTTCAACCTTCAAGGTTTTTAAGACCTTGAAGGTTTTTTAAAATAAAACCCACATCTTTATTTAATATCCTAGTTCAAGCCTTATTTTTGTACTATGTTAAATAATGAATTTAAAATCGTTGCCAAAACTTCTTTTGGATTAGAAGATGTTCTGATAAAAGAACTACAAGAATTAGGCATTCATCAAGCCGAAAAAGGAATTAGGCTAGTCAGCTTCACAGCAAACAAAGAAATGTTATACAAAGCGAACCTTTGGTTAAGAACAGCCAATCGTTTGCTTGTTCCTTTTCGCCAATTTCACATTAAAGATACAGAAGATTTATATCAAAAAATAAAACAAATACCTTGGGAAACTATTTTTGATGTTGACCAAACCTTTGCCATAGATTCAACAGTTACCTCTACCTTATTTAATCATACAAAATTTCCCGCTCTAAAAGCAAAAGATGCTATTGCTGATAGGTTTAGAGAAAAATTAGACAAACGCCCAAATGTAGATACAGAAAACCCTAACATTAGAATTAACCTTCATATTGGATTCGATAACGATTGTACTGTAAGTTTAGACAGTTCGGGCGACCCACTTTTCAAAAGAGGATATAGAGATAGCAGAAGCACTGCTCCTATTAAAGAAGATTTAGCTGCCGGAATGATTTTGATTAGTGGTTGGGATAAAAATTCCGATTTTTTAGATTTATTCTGTGGTTCAGGAACATTGCTAATTGAAGCGGCAATGATAGCTTGTAACATACCTCCCAACATCAATAGAGGAGAATTTGGCTTTTTCAACTGGAAAAACTTTGACGAAGAATTATTCGACAAAGTGGTGGATGAAGCCCTTGCCGAAGAAATAGATTTTAAACACAAAATCATTGGAGTGGATATTGACGGAAGAGTTTTAGGAATGAGTAGAGTCAACATTAAAGCTGCAGGCTTAACAGACAAAATTGAATTACACTTAAAAGATTTTCAAGATTTCTTACCTCCAACCGAACCTGGAATTATTATTTCTAATCCACCTTATGGAGAGCGTATTGGCGAAAATGTAGATGAATTGTATGAGAACTTTGGAAACAACTTAAAAGAAAAATATGCCAATTGGAATGCTTGGTTTATCAGTTCCAACTTTGAAGCATTAAAAAAAGTGGGGTTACGACCTTCTCAAAAAATTAAACTTTTTAATGGAAGTTTAGAATGTAGATTTATGAAGTACGAAATGTATAAAGGAACTAAGAAAACTCATAAACTCCAACATGATTAGAAAAGACTACATTCAACGCTACTTAGATGAGCTAGCAAAAATGTTGGCAAAAACGAACCATTTCAAGCAGAACAATGAACCCGAAAAAGCAAACAACCAACTCGATGAATTTGGACTTAATTTCTTGAAAATAAATTTAAACGACCTTATTTTACTTCAAAAAAAAGAAATTATTACCCATTTAATAGCACATCATCAATTTGAATTTATTCACTTTGTTATCCTTGAAGATTTATTGTTTCATAAATATTTACTTGACCCAACTCATCTTAATCTAAAAAACTGTACTTTAGAAGTGTTAAATTATCTTATTAAAAATGATAAAGATTATTCCATAGAAAGGGTTAATCGATTGAACCAATTATGCCAACAAAAATGAAAAAAATAGGTGTTTTCACATCTGGAGGCGATGCTCCAGGAATGAATGCAGCCATTAGAGCTGTGGTAAGAACTTGTTCATATTTGAATATAGAATGTTATGGAATTTATGAAGGATACAAAGGACTCATTGAAGGGAATGTTATCGAATTAAAATCGAGAGATGTAAGCAACATTATTCAGCGAGGTGGAACTATCCTGAAAAGTGCCCGTTGCAAAGAATTTCATGAAAAAGAAGGAAGAGAAAAAGCGTATCAAACCATAAAAAAAATTGAGTTAGATGGCATTGTGGCTATTGGTGGTGATGGAACATTTACTGGAGCATCCATTTTCAACAAAGAATTTGATATTCCTTTTGTGGGATTACCAGGTACAATCGACAATGATTTATTTGGAACAGACAACACCATTGGTTACGATACTGCGTTAAACACCGTAATTGAAGCTGTTGATAAAATTAGAGATACAGCAAGTTCGCACAACCGTCTTTTCATTGTTGAAGTTATGGGAAAAGATGCTGGTTTTATAGCTCTTAGAAGTGGTATAGGCGTTGGTGCAGAAGCCATTCTCATTCCAGAAACACCCACTTATATCAATGAATTAATAAGAAAATTGGAAAGTGATCGCCATGGAAGAAAATCGAGCATGATAGTCATTGTTGCAGAAGGAGAAAGCACAGGTGGAGCTTTTGAAGTTGCTAAACAAGTAAAGGAAAAATGCACTAACTACGATTCAAGAGTAACTGTATTAGGACACATACAACGAGGAGGAAGCCCTTCTGCAATGGACAGAGTGTTGGCAAGCAGATTGGGAAATGCTGCTGTAAATGCGTTGGTAGAAGGAAAAACGAATGTGATGATTGGCGTTGTAAATAAAAACATTGCTTTTACCCCTTTTGAAAAAGCCATTAAACACAATCAAAAAATTAATATGGATTTGCTTACCTTAGCTGAAATTCTTTCTTGTTAAAAATTTGGAAAGAGTCATTTGGCAAGGAGTCATGCCTCCTTGTTATTTATGATTCACTATTAACTATTTACCATTCACTGTTAAATGAGCAACCTAACCTTATATAACTCTTCTGCTGGATCAGGAAAAACTTACACCTTAGTTAAAGAATTTTTAATTAAAGCCCTCGACCAAACACACACTACTTCCAATTATTACAAACACATTTTAGCTGTTACTTTCACTAATAAAGCAGCTGCCGAAATGAAAGAACGAGTAATAAAAGCACTCAAAGAAATTGCAAGTAAAGAAAAATTAGAAGGAACTACTGCTTTTTTATTAGCCGATTTAATTAAACCAAAATCTGAAGGTGGTTTAGGAATCGATAAAAATACCCTAGAAAAAAAATGTGAGCAAGTACTACGTTCCATCTTACACAATTACAATGATTTAGCAATTAGTACGATAGATAAATTTACACATAAAATTATTCGAACTTTTGCTCACGATTTACACCTTCCACTCAATTTTGAGATTGAACTTGATGAACAAGAAATACTCTCCAAAGCAATAGATTTACTCATTGCTCAAGTTGGAAAAAACGAAGCCTTAACAAAACTCTTAATTGATTTTTCGAAAGAAAAAGCCGACAACGAAAACAGTTGGAACATTGATAAAGACTTATATGTTTTTGCTAAAAATTTACTTAAAGACAACGGTGAATTTTACATCAAACAACTCAACAAACTTGCTATTGAAGATTTTCATACCATTAGAAAAGAGCTTTTTGTTCAAATCAAATTATTTGAATCTGAAATTACTAGTATTTCTGAAAATGCAATTGACTTTGTAAATAAACAAGGAATTGAAGAAAAAAGTTTCTATAGAGGTTATTTGGTCGTTTATTTCAAAAAAATACAGAAATTTTCTGATTTTGAAGCAAACCCAACCTTACAAAAAATGATGGTTGATGAGCAAAATTGGTATTCTAAAACAGTTCCCGAATCCCAAAAACAGCTTATTGATGCAAACAAATCAACAATTATTGCTTATTACGATGCCATTCAAAACCATATAGCCGAAAATGAAAGTGCCTACATCATCAATAAACTTTTATTGAAATATAGCTATACCCTTGCTGTAATCAATGAAATTGAAAAAACAATTCAGGAAGTTAAAGAAGAAATAGCAAAAGGAGCAAAATTTAAAATTCCTCCTGAAAATATGGAAGATAATTATGTAGTTTATGTCAGTAATGTTAACAATCCTACATCTATTGTTGGTTATCGTGATGGTAGCGTATGGTATGATGAAACAGGAACTGAAATTTCTGACCCTTCTGTTTTAGGACCATCCTCAGGTCCATATCTTGTAGATGCTGACGATAATGTTGTAAGTTCTAAAGCATTTAAAGATTATAAACCTCAAATTAATTATATGCCTCGTATTGCATTTTCTTTCCCTATTTCAGACGAAGCATTGTTTTTTGCACATTATGATGTACTTACAAAACGACCCTATTCTAATAGATTAGATCCAACTAATTACTTATTTATACATTCAATGGGAACAAATGCGATAAGTAATCCT
>PHDR01000251.1 GCA_002841035.1 Bacteroidetes bacterium HGW-Bacteroidetes-12
TTGAAGTAAAAGCCAAAAATAGCTTGGTAACTTTTGTAGATAAAACTGCCGAAAAAATGATAGTGGATAGGCTTGAAGCGTTAATTCCAGCATCAGGTTTTATAACAGAAGAAGAAACATCGACAAAAATTGGCGAAAAATATAATTGGATAATTGACCCGTTAGACGGAACAACCAATTTTATCCATTCAGTACCTTGTTTTTGTGTAAGCATAGGTTTGAAAAGAAATGATGAACTTATTTTAGGCGTAATTTATGAAATTAATTTAGATGAACTTTTTTATGCGTGGGAGGGAAGCAAAGCCTATTTGAATGGCAAAGAAATTCATGTTTCAAACACACCAACACTAGAAAGTGCATTAATAGCAACTGGTTTTCCTTATTCTGATTATGAAAAGCAAGAGGAATATTTATTGCTTTTCAAAGATTTAATGAAAAGTTCAAGAGGATTGCGGAGGTTAGGCTCTGCAGCTGTTGATTTAGCTTATGTAGCTTGCGGAAGATATGATACATTTTATGAACACAGCCTAAACTCTTGGGATGTAGCAGCAGGAACTTTTATTGTTCAACAAGCTGGTGGGGTAATAACAGACTTTTCTGGAGGTGATAATTATTTGTTTGGCAAGGAATTGATAGCGAGCAATAAATTAATACAGAAGGAATTTTTAGAAAAAGTGAAACTTTATTTTTAGAATAACGATGAAGTTGGACTTTAAAGCAGGGCAAACGCATTTATATTTTTTTAACTATTCAGCATGGATTGTAAAAAACAAGAAATTGCCACTAAGACTCAAAGTTATTAAGAAACACGAAAAAAACTTAGTGAAATGTTGTGTTTTATGTTAAAAAACAACACTTTACAGTAATCTTTGCTAACTGAAGATTGAGGACTGCCTACTTTATAGACAGTCTCTAATTATCCTTTTCAAATAAAAATCTAAACCAATATAACACAAAGATAAAACAAAAGCAGAAAGCAGCAATGCATATTCAAAGCTAAAAAACAAACTTCCAATATAAAATGTTCCTAACCGACATACAGCCAAAACAATGTTAAAATAAAGCAGAATATCTAATCTGTTGATAATGTTAGAAATACTTCCAACTGGCGAAACCAGGTTGTTGAAAAATACCAAAATCGCAAAATATTTTATCATTTCTCCTGCTTTTCTCCAATCATCACCAAACAACTCAAAAAAGTAGGGGGCCGCTAAGGAAAGCACTATTAGTAAAGGGATTAAAACAAACAACATTCTTTTTTGAATAGTAAAAATGAGCTTTAGAAACTCGTTTTTATTTTCATGATAAAGTAGGGTTGCTTTTTGATAGAAAACCCTAGAAATTGCAGCAACAAATAAACCTAGAGGAATACTAACAACTTTTTCTGCCATAAAATAATAACCAGCTGTTTTCTCTGTAAAGAAGAAAATAATAAAAATAGGAGTTCCATTAGAAACTAAAGCACTTAATATGCCTGAAAAAGTATAATAACTGAGGTAATCTTTATAGGATATGGCAACTTCTTTTAATGCAACAGCTGAAAATGAAATTGCACTCCAAAATCGTTTTGGAAGTTGAAAAAACAAGTAAAAAGCAGAAATTAAAAGCGAAAGTATATTGGCTACAATTAAACCACCTGATAGGAATTTTAATAGACCTAAAACCACACCACCACTTGAGTTTACTCCAGATTTAATTATGTCCGATTGAGTAATTTTTCGATAAGCTTCAATTTTATTAAAATAGAACTGTGTTGCCCGATTGATTGAAGCTAAAAAAATAGCCAAGGGAAGTAATAATATATAAATTCCTAATTGTTGCGTTTTTAAAAACAAGAGTAAATTTTCTTTAAAAATTAGTAAAATAACAAATAGGACAACAGAAAATACCAAGCTAATAAATAGAGACAAACTCCAAAGAGCAATGGATTTTTTTTCATCAGGCTCTACAACTATTGCAGAATCATACCTTCCAGTGCTAACAATGGAAAGTATCATGAAAATAGCCATAAACAATGAGTAGGAACCAATTTGTTCAACAGAGTAGATTCTTGTAATAATTGGAAGTGCAGCAAAAGAAATGAGATGCACAAACAATTGTCCAACTATCAATGTGGTTACATGGCGGTTAAAATCTGATGATGGTATGATTCGTTTAAAAATATTCAATATAAAAAGCAATTATTTAGCGTCTGTCCATTTAGTCGAGAGGCTGAACTGTAAAGTTTAAATTCGAGGCTTTCGAAGTTTTGAAAAATCAGGAATTTACTTTCGTAAATGACTGGTTTTTAAAACGAGAATAACGAAGAAGTTGGACTTTACAGACAGCCTCTATTTAGTTTGATTTTGAGGGTCAATCCCCATTGGATTATAAACCGCAGGACATGATTTAGACCCTTTTTTCAAAAACATAAAACGAACTTTAAAAATTAAAGGTCGAGCACGAGTATTGAAATAATCGTGTGTTGACTTAATGTGGTTAAATTCATAAATTGAAAAAATTGGAGTCTCCAGCATTGGCATTATTATTAATCGTTTGCCAGTTTTGAAACCTACACCAAAAAAATAATGAATTTCGCCCACAAAGTCAGAAACAAATTCGTGAGGTTGCCCTAAAATAGTTCCACCACCACTTCTGTTTTTAATAAAAAAATAGTCAACATTCAACCCCAATCCGTTTACAAAAAAACGCTTGTCAGTAGCATCGAAACGATAACCTAAGTTCAAATTTAAAGAAGCGGCATGACTGCTGTAGCTTCCTGCTGTTTGTTGCGATGAAAATAAGTTGTTGTTGAAAAATGTTTGAGAAGTAAAATTTTCACCACCTCTAAACCACTTGTATGACAATCCATAATCAATGTAATTTATGAATCGCTTGTCGTTCATTTTAAATTTACCAAGTTCTAAAAACAAACCTAATTTTCCAGTTGGTTTTGCTTCATAATCTTGCGTAAATGTTTGATTCAATGTGTCTGTAAAATCAAATCGTTCGCTTTCTTTAAGGTAGGGAATCATATAAGTTCCTCCAACTCCAAAAAACCAACCTTTATCAATAGTTTCGCTACCAGTAGAATATAAACCACCAGTTTTTCCTGGTTTGTAAGATTGGGCAGCGTAGGCTATTGGAATAATTAATAAAGCAAGAGCTAGTTTTAATTTCATAAAATGGCAATAAAGAAATTAATAATAAAATAAGAAACAAATATAGGTATAGTTTTATTGTTGATTATTTTGATTTAGAAAAATAAGTTAACAATCGTATTTTATAAATAATTGTAGAATTAAGTGTTTTTTATAATAAAAAAAATGGATTTGTGTAACTTCGCTTAATGAAACAATTTATAGAAAATTTACCAAAAGCAGAATTACACCTACACATTGAAGGTTCTTTTGAGCCTCAATTAATGTTTGAAATTGCAAAAAGAAACAACATTGCCATTCCATATAATTCCATCAAGGAAATTGAAGATGCATACAAATTTTCTTGTCTGCAAGATTTTTTGAACATCTATTATCAAGGAGCAGGAGTTTTAATAAAAGAACAAGATTTTTATGATTTAACATACAGTTATTTCAAAAAATGTGCATTACAAAATGTAAGGCATGCAGAAATTATGTTTGATCCTCAAACACATACGGAGCGTGGCGTTTCTTTTGAAACAGTAATTAATGGTATTTCAAAAGCTTGTGCTGATGCAAAGAATAACTTAGGGATTTCTTCTTTGCTAATAATGAGTTTTTTACGACACTTAAGCGAAGAAAGTGCATTTGAAACACTGGCTCAATCAATCCCTTTTAAACATAAAATTAAAGCCGTTGGGTTAGATTCTTCAGAACAAGGAAATCCTCCATCAAAATTTAAAAATGTGTTTGAAGCCTCTGTGAAAGAAGGATATATTCCGCTAGCTCATGCAGGAGAAGAGGGTGGAGCTGATTATGTTTGGGAAGCAATAGATATTTTAAAAATAAAGCGTATTGACCATGGAAATAATGCAATACATGATGACAATTTAGTGAAAGAAATTATTAAAAGAGATATTGCACTAACGGTGTGCCCACTTTCTAACACTGCTCTGAAAGTAGTTGATGATTTAAAAAAACACCCGTTAAAAAAAATGATGGAATTAGGGTTAAAGGTTACTATAAATTCTGATGATCCTGCCTATTTTGGAGGACAAGTAACAAAAAATTACTTGGATATTCAAGCAGCATTAAACCTAAGTAAAAATGAAATTTATCAATTAGCTAGAAATTCTTTTCAATATTCGTTGTTAGACGAAAATAAAAAGAAAAAATATATTAGTGAATTAGATGCTTATTTCTTTTAAGAAAAAGAAGGTATAAAGTTTATTCTAACGCCTATAATACAAACATCGTTCATCCCGTTTCGCTTCGCTTCACAAGGATTGAGATGTCTAAGCGTTCTTGTTCGTCCGTTAAATACGGACTCCAATCACGCAGAC
>PHDR01000252.1 GCA_002841035.1 Bacteroidetes bacterium HGW-Bacteroidetes-12
AGATGTTCTTTTTGTTCGCTTGACCACGAAAAACCCAAAACAAGAATGACACCCGCCATTCTTGAAAATTTAATGAATAATTTAGTGAATGACAATCGTTTTAAAAAAGTAGAAGTCATTCATTTGCATAGTGGTGGAGAAACGCTGCTTCATCCTCAACTTGGAGAATTATTAGCTATAATTAAAAAATATAAAGACTTAGCAAAGAATAAAAACCAGCGATTCCCTACCGTTAATTTATTAACCAATGGAACTGCATTGTTCGAAAACAAAACAAAAGAAATTATTGATAGTGGAGCTGTTGATGTAATGCGATTTAGCATGGATGGAGGCTCTCCTGAGCGTTTTGAATCAATGCGTGTTAGAGCAAAATGGGCTATTTTTCATAAAAACATAAGCTACTTTTGTCAAGAAAATAAAAAACGTAACACCAACATTAAAACACACATCATTTCTGTAATTGACCCCATTAATCCATTAAAAACAAGCTGGATGGACAAGCAGTTTGTTGAAGTTTTAAATATGGTAAATTCTTATGAACTTCGCCATCCGCACACTTGGGCTGGAGAAGTTGATATTGAAGGAGAATCGTCAAACAGTCAAAATAAACCACACAAAATTGGTTGTGGATTATTGATGCACCAATTAGTGTTGTTGCCTAATGGCGATGTAAATGTTTGTTGCACTGACCTTAATTCTAAAGGAGTTGTTGGTAATATTCAAAACCAATCGTTGTTTGATATTTACAACTCACCTACTAGAAAAAAATGGCTAAAACTCTTTTACCAACGAAAAAAACACGAAATAGATCTGTGTAAAAACTGCGAAACTTTCTAGTTAATTGGGGTGTACGACAAATATCCCTTTTAATAAATAAAAGTATAGGAACATTACAAAAATTAAGTAAGGAAGCGACCTTTGATAAATTTCGCTAGTTTTTTTAACTGCTAAAATTAGCGAAGGCAAGAGAAAGCAATCCTTGAACTACGAAACAACAAAAGAGAGAATAGGCTTTTTCCTTTGATAAGGAAAGTACAAAGAACAAAACTATCAGGGCTTGGGTTGTGTGGCAATTTTATCAGTAAAAAAACAAGGAATTTATCAGAAGTCTTGATTTTTTGTTTCTTTTTGATTAAGCAAAAAGAAAAAGTTAAAAGCCTCGCTGTTCCTATTAACTGATGAAAAATAGTAAAAGGGAAATTTGTCGTAGACCTGTTAATTGTTTTTTGTTATTTGTTTAATCTCTAATCTCTAATCAAAACTACTTTATGAACTTTTCCGTACTTTAGCTTTTTTTTGAAAGAAAATGGCAGGAAATACTTTTGGAACATTATTTAAACTTACCACCTTTGGCGAATCGCATGGCGAAGCAATTGGTGGAATTGTTGATGGATGTCCTGCTGGATTAAAAATAGATGTTTCACTTATTCAATTAGCATTAGATAGAAGAAAACCAGGTCAATCACGAATCACAACGCAACGAAAAGAAGAAGATACAGTTGAATTTTTATCTGGAATTTTTGAAGGTAAAACCACAGGAAGTCCAATTGGATTTGTTATAAAAAATAACAACCAAAAAACAACTGATTACGAGCATATTAAAGATAAATTCCGACCTTCACATGCCGATTTTACCTACCACCAAAAATATGGCATTAGAGATTACAGAGGTGGAGGAAGAAGCTCCGCTCGTGAAACAGCTTCAAGAGTTGTTGGAGGCGCAATTGCACAACAAATCTTAACCCTACAAAACATTAAAATCAATGCTTTTGTGAGTCAGGTTGGAAACATCAAGCTCATTAAAAATTATAGCGAATTAGATTTAGAAAAAACCTACCTCCATCCTACTCGTTGCCCTGACGATACCATTTCAAATGTAATGTTTGATTACATTGATAAAATTAGAAAAGAAGGCGATACTGTTGGTGGAAAAATTAGCTGTGTAATAGCCAATCTTCCTGTTGGGTTGGGCGAACCAGTTTTTGATCGGTTTGAAGCCGATTTAGCCAAAGCTATGCTCAGCATAAATGCCACCAAAGGCTTTGAAATAGGCGATGGCTTTGATAGTATGTTACTTAAAGGCTCTGAACATAATGATGAGTTTTATGTGGTTAAAAATAAAGTGAAAACAAAATCAAATCATTCGGGCGGTGTGCAAGGCGGAATTACCAATGGCGAAGATGTTTTTTTTAATGTTGCTTTTAAACCTGTGGCTACCATAATGAAACCGCAACAAACAGTAAATTCTAACTTTGAAGAAGTAATTATTGAAGGAAAAGGAAGGCACGACCCATGCGTTTTACCCAGAGCAGTAGCTATTGTTGAAGCCATGACCGCTTTGGTTGTTATTGATCATTTATTGCGAAATAAGTTGAGTAAACTATAACCTTAAAATCCTAAAGAAATATAACTATAAAATGAAGAAATTAGCTTTACATTGGAAAATTATCATAGGACTACTTTTAGGTATTTGTTGGGCATTTCTTTCTGCCAATTTTGGTTGGAGTGTATTTACAAAAAATTGGATAGCTCCATGGGGTGAAATATTTATAAACCTCCTTAAACTTATCGCTATTCCATTGGTTTTATTTTCAATAATTGTAGGTATTTCAGGATTATCTGATATTAAAAAATTAGGAAGAGTTGGGTTTAAAACATTAGCAATTTACCTCATAACCACAGTTTTTGCTGTAAGTTTAGGACTAATTTTAGTTAACACCATAAAACCAGGTAATCAATTAGATAAAAATCAACAAATAAAAAACAGAATAGCTTATGAATTGTGGGCAAATGAAAATGGAATAGAAATTAAAGACCATAAATCATTCTTAACCAATGAAAAATATGCTGATTTTGTTAATGATGCCTCTACTCAATATGAGTCAGAAAAAGAAAAAATTGCCAGTGATGTAACCATTGCTGAACGACAACAAGAAGCAAAGAAAACCAAAGAAGCAGGTCCTTTAGCATTTTTAATTGAAATGGTACCATCAAATATTTTTGTTTCCTTGTCTAACAATAAATTGATGCTACAAATTATCTTTTTTGCAATTTTCTTTGGAATTGTGTTATTAATGATAGATAAGAAAAAAGCCAATACAGTTTCGGAAATTATTGACGGTTTTAATGAAGTTTTTCTAAAAATGGTAGATGTAGTGATGAAAGCAGCTCCCTTTTTTGTATTTGCCCTAATGGCAGCAAAACTAAGCGAAATGGCTGGCGATAGTCCAAAAGCCATTCAAGATATTATCATTAATTTAGGTTGGTACAGTGTAGTTGTAGTAATAGGTTTAGCAATAATGATTTTTGTAATTTATCCGCTTATTGCAACAAGCGTTTTGAGAATGAAATACTTCAAATTTTTCAAACATATTAGCCCTGCTCAATTGTTGGCTTTTTCATCAAGTTCAAGTGCAGCAACGCTTCCTATAACTATGGAATGTGTAAATGATAATTTGAAAGTTCCCGAAGAAGTTTCTAGTTTTGTGTTGCCCATTGGAGCAACTGTAAATATGGATGGAACAAGTCTTTATCAAGCTGTTGCTGTTATTTATTTAGCTCAAATACATTTAATTGAGTTAGATTTAGCCCAACAATTAACCATAGTTGCAACTGCAACATTGGCTTCAATCGGCTCTGCGGCAGTTCCTAGTGCGGGTTTGGTAATGTTAATGATAGTTCTAGATTCTGTTGGATTAAATCCAGCATGGATTGCAATCATTTTCCCTGTGGATAGAATTTTGGATATGATGCGAACTGTAGTGAATGTTACTGGAGATATTACAGTTTCATCAGTAATAGCAAGGTCTGAAGGATTTATGAAGAAATAAAAAACGGCTTAACTAAATTTTTAATTGAAACAAGCGGTGTTTAGAAATTAATCTGCGAATAAAATCTAATTTATTCTCAACTTATTTATTTTCTTGATAGGTCCAGGGCAAAAAGATTGATGGCACTGTACACATCTATCAACTAAATTATTAAACCCTTCCTTTTTGTTTTGTTCATTAGAAAATAAAGCATTGGCTTCATTTACCATTAACTCAGTATAAGCTTTAAATTCAGGTGTTTTAACACTTGCATCTGTTGGTATTGCTGTATGAATTCTTTCTACTATTTCAATGTATTCTTTAGAAATAGTTCCCTTATCATTAACAATTAATTGCTTGATACTATCAGTATCTGTATATACTTTACGCATCAACAAAGCCAACTCACTATCTTTATTTGGATGATTTTCTACAGCTGAGTTATTTGCAGTATTTTGCTCTGAATCATTAATTGAACAGCCAACGATGAGAAAAAATATCCCGAAAATTCCGATAACTATCGGAATCGGAATATATTTATTTTTATTCTTCATTGCTAATTAACTTTTCTTCTTTAATAATTACACCTTCTGCCTCAAATGAATAATTAATTTTT
>PHDR01000253.1 GCA_002841035.1 Bacteroidetes bacterium HGW-Bacteroidetes-12
GCATTCGACCGCTCTGCCATTTCTCCGCTGCAAAAGTAACAATTGATTTTAAATATGAAATAGTTTTCTTCTTTTTTTGAAAAAATAAATTTAAACCCCTTAGCATCATATTATTAATTATTTTTGCAACCTAGCATTGATTTTTCGATTATTATAAATCAACCTCTTGTTAGAAAAATGGTTTAATTTTTATTAATTTTCTAAACTGAATTTTATTAACTTTGAATTTAAATGAAAAAAATTAGCTCTTTACTTCTATTACTTTTTGTATTAACAACAAGTTCTTACGCACAAAATTTAAAAGCATATTTTACGCATTGTACATTCTATTCTCCATCAAGTGGACCTTACATTGAAACCTATTTATCAATTGTAGGAAATTCTATCCATTACGTTAAAAATGAAAACAATACTTTCCAAGGGAGTATCGAAATCACTTATCTTTTTAAGCAAGGTGAAGAAATTAAACAATTTAAAAAATACAACTTACTTAGCCCTGAACTGGCTGACACCTCATCCGAAAAGGTTAATTTTATTGATCAACAACGTATTTCTTTGCCTGCTGGAAGTTATGAATTTGAAATTTTAATGAAAGATTTAAATTCCTCTCATCCTCCATTTAAAACCAATCAAATAATCAATATCAATTATAATGATAAAAAAATGGCTATCTCTGATATTGAATTAATTGAATCATTAAGTAAAACAACTGAAAAATCTATTATTTCTAAAAATGGGTATGATATAATTCCTTATACTTCTGATTTTTTTCCTGAAAATTATGAAAAAATTGCTTTTTATGCAGAAATTTATAATGCTAATAAACTGTTAGGAGAAGATGAAAGTTATTTGATAACATACAACATTGAATCTTACGAAGCCAAAGAAGTAATAGGTAATTTAAAAGGTTTTAATAGAGAAAAAGCAAAACCAGTTTCTATCATCTTAAAATCTTTTAACATAGCTGATTTACCTTCAGGCAATTACAGTATCAACATCGAAGCTCGAGATAAAAATAATGAACTTCTGTTGCAAAAAAAGATATTTTTTCAACGCAGCAATCCAAAAGTAATATCAACTTTTTCTCCAACTGATATTTCTTCCTCTTTTGTAGCAGAAATGAATACTAATGAATTAGCTGAATTTATAAAAAGTATAGAACCTATTTCTACTGCTATAGAACTCAATTATGCTAGAAACCAATTGAAAGGAAACAACACGGAACTCATGCAGAAATATTTTTATAATTTTTGGTTTACAAGAAACCCAGAAAATCCAAAAGAAGCATGGATAACATATAAAAAAGAGGTTGATATTGTGAATAAAGAGTTTAGCACGGCTATTAAAAAAGGTTATGAAACCGACAGAGGAAGAGTATATCTTAAACATGGAAAACCCAACACCATTGTTCAGAGATACAGCGAACCAAGTGCCTATCCTTATGAAATTTGGCACTATTACAAAGTAGCTAATTTCAGTAATATTCGATTTGTATTTTACAATCCCGATTTAGTGAGTAACGATTTTCCTATGCTTCACTCCAATTTGCCTGGCGAACTAAACAACCCTCAATGGAAAGTTCAATTACACAAAAGAACCAATCAACCTAGAGATATGGAAGAAAAAAACAATAATGAACATTGGGGAGGGCAATCTGATGATTTTTTTAATAATCCACGATAATCGTTTAACGTGAATACGATAGCTATTGTAATTCTTAATTGGAATGGAAAAGGCTTTCTTGAAAAGTTTCTCCCATCGGTGGTAAAGTATAGTCAAAACGCTGATGTTATTGTCGCTGACAATTTTTCTACAGATGATTCCATAGATTTTTTAACCAAAAGCTATCCTCAAATTCGCATCATTGCATTAAAAGAAAACTACGGGTTTGCAAAAGGCTACAATGAAGCATTAAAAGAAGTTAATGCTGCTTATTTTGTTTTACTGAATTCGGATGTGGAAGTAACCGAAAATTGGTTACCCCCTTGTATTGAACTACTTGAAAGCGATGCTTTTATTGGTGCTTGCCAACCAAAAATTAAAGCTTATTACAATAAAGATTATTTCGAATATGCTGGAGCAGCAGGTGGTTTTATTGATAAATACGGTTACCCATTTTGCAGAGGAAGAATTTTTGATACCCTAGAAAAAGATACCAACCAATATGATAATGAAACAGAAGTTTTTTGGGCATCAGGAGCTTGTTTGTTTGTTAAATCATCCGTTTTTAACCAATTGGGTGGTTTTGATGCTACATTCTTCGCACACATGGAAGAAATAGATCTTTGTTGGCGAATGAAACATTTAGGCTACAAAGTGATGTTTACACACCAATCAACTGTTTATCATGTTGGAGGTGGCACATTAAACAAAACCAATCCAACAAAAACTTTTCTTAATTTCAGAAATAGTTTATTAATGCTTTATAAAAATTTACCCAAACAAAAACGATATTCAATTCTATTAATTCGTCTATTTTTAGACGGTATCGCAGGAATTAAATTTTTGGTTGAAGGGAAACCATCACATACATTAGCTATTATTAAAGCACATTTCTCATTTTATAAAATATGCCGTTCTTACTCAAATAAAAACATTCCTTGTCTTAATTTAAAAGGATATTATAACAAAAACATCCTTGTTTCTTATTATTTAAAAAAGCAACAATTATTTTCAAAAATTGATTTCCGTTAAATAATGTTAAATAAAATTGCTTTGTACTTGTTTTTTAATAAAAAAAGTCTAATTTAGATTATTGTAATTTTAATATTGAACTTAATTAAACGAAATGGGCAGACCAGCAACAAAACCAACCAAATTAAAAGACGGATTTTATTTAGAAATAAGAAATAAAGGTGCTAAATCTGGCATCAAAATAAGAAGAGATTCCAAAGAAGCTATGTTATCAGCTATTAAAGAATATGAAAGAGTGAAAGATGTAGTTGTTCTTGGAGAATCAAAAAATGGCAAACTAAAAGCAGTATAAATAATTAAAGTTTATCTTTAAAGTCAAGAGTTTGGTTCAGAATGTTCGAGATTGAGGTTTCGATGAACTGAAAATCAGGAGTGTACTTGAAGTACATGACTGATTTGAAGTTCGAGAATAACGAAGATATCGGACATTATGGACAAACTCTAGTTAATTGCTTTCGGCTATTTGAATCATTATTTTTTCTAACTTAATTTTCATCGCAGCAGCAGAGCAATTGTAGTTATTAACTATTATAGCAAATGCAATTGTTCTGCCGCTCTTTGTTTTAACATATCCAGCATAACTTCTCACTCGATTCATATACCCACTTTTTGCGTATATATTTCCTTGTGCAGCTGTGTTTTTACCGATGTTAATTAATGTTCCTGATTTTCCAGCAACACTAAGTGTGTTTTGAAAATCTGTTTTATTCTTGCTTTTTTGATGCATATAAATTAGCACATCAACCAGTTGTTTTGAAGTTAATACACTGAACCTCGATAAGCCACTCCCATCAAAAACACTCATACCTTCTACATCAATTCCATTTTTACTCCAAAAAGAAAGCATTGCTTCTGTTCCTGAAATTGTTGAACCCACTCCGTTTTGCTTTAATCCTATGTGATTAATTAAGTGTTCGGCATATAAATTTATACTATGTAGATTTGTTAACTTAATAAGTTCAAAAAGTGTAGGCGATTCTATGTAAGTTATTTCTTTAGTTTCTTTGGGATTATACAAACTATCCGCTGTGTTTACTGACAAAAGTTTGTTTTTTGTTTTCACGCCTGTTTCATTTAATTTACTATTCAAAAGAAATGCAGCAAGTGATTCTGGATTAGGAATTGAGCCTTTTATATTAAATTCATTACTGTTTTTTGGAATACTTCCTGATATGAAACGATTGAATTGGTTTGGTCCGCCATAGATGTAGGCTAAATCTTTTCCAACACTATTACTAACTAAATTGTTTGTTAAATCTAAATTAGGAATTTTAGGTGTAACTGAATTAATTTCAACCTTACCTCCTACTTCGCTAGCTGATTTTAATGAAAGGGTATAGAAATTTTCATAAACACTAAGTCCATTGGCTCCAGCACCATAATAGTTACCCATATCGCCCCAAATCCATGTTGAAGGAAGTTGATTATTAAAAATTGTTGCATTGGTAATTATAGCTCCGTTAATTGAATCTATGCCTAAATTTTTAATTTCTGTTGCCCATTTTTGAAAAATAATTCCATAGTGATTTTGAAAACGGTGCGAACCTAATGCAGGATCACCACCTCCTTTAATAATTATATTGCCATTGAGAACTTTGTTAATTGTATCAATTTCCCCTTGATATAAAATTGATGTTTTAAAACGAGTTTCTTTACCTAAAATTTCAAAGGCTGTAGCTGTTGTAAGTAATTTCATGGTTGAAGCTGGAATCAACGCTCTGT
>PHDR01000254.1 GCA_002841035.1 Bacteroidetes bacterium HGW-Bacteroidetes-12
TTTATCAATGCAGCACTTTTAAATAAAGATATTACTATTTATGGAGAAGGACAACAAACACGCACATTTTGTTTTATAAAAAATAATATTGACACCACAATAAAAGCAGCCTTCAGTAACGCTTTTAAAAACCAAACTATCAACATAGGAAATGACGTTGAAACAACCATACTGGATTTAGCCAATTTAATTATTAAACTTACCCATTCATCTTCAAAAATTGTGCACCTTCCACCTCTTGAAGAAGGTGATATGACTAGAAGAAAACCCGATATTTCTAAAATGAAAAGTATTCTTAATCAAGAATTGATAACGCTAGAAGAAGGGTTGAAAATGGTGCTTCAAGACACTTCTTTTATTGTATAATATCAAAATTTTATTATGTTTCACCCTACTTTAAACGCTAAATAGTAAGAATGGATAAATTAACCCATTTCATTCATATCATAGATGAAGAAATTCAAAAAAGATCGTTTAATAAAGAGCCTCAACAGCTCTATCAACCATTAAATTACACACTTGGTTTAGGAGGAAAACGTATTCGACCTGCTTTGCTTTTATTAGCAAATGATTTGTTTGGAGGAAAACAAGCATTAGCCATTGATGCTGCAATAGCAATAGAAATCTTTCATAATTTCACATTGATTCATGATGATATTATGGACAATGCCCCAATTAGAAGAGGACATCCAACCGTTTTTAAAAAATGGAATGTAAATACAGCCATCCTTTCGGGAGATGTGATGTTAGTAGAAGCCTATAAGCTCATCAGCACTTGCGAAAGTGTTATTTTACCTGAAGTATTAAAAACTTTCAACAAAATGGCAGCAGAAGTTTGTGAAGGACAGCAATATGATATGAACTTTGAAACTCAACAAAATATCATTATTGATGATTATTTGAAAATGATAGAGCTAAAAACAGCCGTTTTGTTAGGAGCAAGTTTAAGAATTGGAGCGTTGATAGCCAAAGCATCTGTTGCTGATGTTAATCATATTTACGCTTTTGGTCAAAATATAGGTATTGCATTCCAATTAATGGACGATTTGTTAGATGTGTATGGCAACCCAGAAAAATTTGGAAAACAAGTGGGTGGAGATATTATATCTAATAAAAAAACCTACCTGCTTTTAAAAGCCAAAGAATTAGCAAAGCATCAGTTGAAAAAAGAATTAGAATTTTGCCTTTCGTCCAAAACTTTATCTCCAGAAAACAAGGTAAATCGAGTGAAAGCCATTTATAGCCAATTAAAAATCAAAGAACTGACTATGAATGAAATGAATCATTTTTATAATACTGCCATTGCTCATTTGGATAGTATTGAAGCCCAAAATGAGAAAAAATTGGTTTTTGAACAGTTTGCTAAAGGGTTGATGCAACGAGAAAATTAGAACTCAGATACACACCAATTCAATATAAATGGTTCTTAACATTACCTTATGGTTGAGTTATTTACGTTTTATTTTTTCTTCTTCTAATCCAAGTTTTAATAGTGCTTCTTGAATTCCAAATTTATCTGCAATAGCTGTGGTTAACTTATTAATTTTTTTTAGTTAATGGTAAAATAAGGAGTGCAAATTTAACAAATATACTCAATGGCTCCAACAATTATAAGTACGACCCTATTGGCAACCTTGTTGCCGATAAAAAAGAAGAAATTCATCAAATTAACTGGAATGTATATGGAAAAATTAAAAATATTGTACGCACCACGGCTAGTTTGAAAAAAAATCTTATTTTTGGTGGAGTTCATCCCGAAGAATTGAGGGAATGCCAACGGAAACAGAATTGCCAAACACCAATACGGAAACATGACTGCCAACAGCAACAATACCAACTTCAACCCCGCTATTCCTACCGATTGGGAAAAAAGTACCTACTACACCCGAGATGCCCAAGGCAACGTAATGGCAATTTACGAATATACCGCTGATGATGCCACCCAAGACAATCACTATACGTTGGTTGAACGCAACATTTATGGCAGCTCCCGAATTGGCAACAACAACCAACCCATAGAAATGATAGCCGCAACACCGCCTAACCCTGAAAAATACAACCACTTTGTAGGCTACAACCAATATGAGCTCAGCAACCACTTAGGAAACGTGCTGGCAGTTATTTCCGACCGAAAAATAGCCCGAGACATAAACCAAGACAACATTGTGGACTATTACGAACCCGATGTGCTGCTCACCTTTGATTACAGCCCCTTTGGAGCACCACTCCACACCCGAAGCTTTACCAAAGAAGTATGCCGAGACACCACCTACACAATGGTTGTGGAAGATTTGAATACTGATTTTAACAACAACACCGTGCAAGGATGGCAGCCATTAAGCAGCTCCACAGGGTTAAGTATTACACACCCAAACAACACCCCTCTTGGCAATGGAGCTTTAGCCTTTAAAAAACAAGGAGGTTCAGGCACCGTAGGAGCTAGCCAAACCATAACCGCTATTAATGGCGAAACATATAACTTTACCATTACCATAAGCAACCCTTGCAACAACTCCACCAACATAGTGTTAGAGCTATTAAACGCCAACAATACCATTATTTTTACACAAACCGTTGCCTCAGGAAACACCAACACTATTAACCACCAATTTACCGCTACGATGAATGGCGTTTACACCGTAAAAGTTTATAGAACAGGCAACAACAGTGCTTCTTGCGTGTTTTATATTGATGATGTGTTAATTACCCACCAAGAAGACGTAAACAAAACCATCTGTGAAGAGTTTGCAGGTTATAGGTACGGCTTTAACGGTAAAGAAAAAGATGACAACATCAAAGGACAAGGGAATAGCTATGATTATGGTAATAGAATGTTGGATGTAAGGCTTGGTAAGTTTTTAAGTATTGACCAATTACATAAAGAATATCCATGGTTTACCCCTTTTCAGTTTGCAGGAAACACACCTATAACTGCACTTGATTTGGATGGGTTAGAAATTTTAGATTTTAGAGCATTTTATAGATTGAAAGTTGAAAAAACTGAAATAGGCGTTTCTTACAGTTTGTTACCAGCTCAAGATAAGAGCGTGCCTGCTTATTTTAGGAAGAATAATATTACACTACAACCTGTAAATATATCATACATAATACACAAAGATATAAACCCATTCCCTCAAAACGTGCCATCAAGTAACGCACAACAAGAAATTGTATATAGTGCTACACAAGCACAAATAGATGCTTTTTATGGCAGGGAGATAGCAACAGGTTTTAATACCGCACAAAAGTTTATTAATATAAATAATAATTTTAAAGTTGGCAATGGAAATGCTATTGCTCAAGGAATAATTTTTATATTAAAATATGTATATAACAATAATCAGCAAGAAAAAGACTTTGCTTATGCCGATTTAAACAATGTTAAACTAGCATTTGCTAATGCTTTTAGGTTAGTGCAGAATGATATTGAAAATTTGAAAAAAAACGGAGGACAAGCAAATTTTAATACTTTTTTAGCAAACGTAGGAGTTTCACAATTTCAGTTAGAAGAAGCCCTAATTCAATATATTGCTGATGGGTCATTTACAAACCCAGTTGAAGCAACAAATACAGAATCTGCCGAACGCAGAGGGCTGTTCTCAGATTTTATTCAAAAAGCTGGAAAAGCTATTCTTGATGCAAATAAATCAAAACTTTTTCAGAACGTAGAACAACAAAGCGAAACAAAAGAATCTGAAACTACTGGTAATGATTCGCCTAGTGAATAGTAAAATAAAATATACCGAAGAAAGAAACAAACTTAAAATTGAGATTTTTCCTAAACTAAAAAAAGTTATAATTTTTGGTTATTTGTTTTTTTATATTTTTCCTTTCTTAATCTGTTCGGGTATGCTTCTTTTTATTTTATTTAATTCAACACAAAAAATCCTTTTAATAAAAAATCCTTTTAATAAAGAGATTTTAATCCTACTTTTTCTATTAATAGGTAGTTTAACTATCGCATTTATATTTTTAAGAAGGATTTTTGAGAAAGAAGTAATTATTATAGATAGTAAGGAATTAATAATTAAAAAAGTAATGGTAATTACTTTGAGTAGGAAAAAATACAATCTAAAGCACATAAAAGATTTAGTTTTTGCAGGCAGAGAAGACTTTACAGACCACTATTTGAATGTAAAAGGCTTTGATTATTTAGGTATTGGCACAGGCGAAAAAGAAGTTCATTTTATGCTAGAAGATGGTAATATTCAATTTGAATATTTAGGCACTAAAATACGTTTTGGTAGAGATATATACTTTAATGAAATAGACGAGCTAATAATGAAACTAAAAAAGCACCTACAGCTGCCCCTAACACCTTGCCATCTTCCAAATAAAAACTAAAAAGCAGCTTGGTATTTTAGAAAAGCAGCAACAACGGCAGTTGTTGTTAGGTTTTCTTAATGGCACAT
>PHDR01000255.1 GCA_002841035.1 Bacteroidetes bacterium HGW-Bacteroidetes-12
ACGGGTTACAAACAGTGTTTTTCCATCGGGTGAAATAGTAGGAGAAATTTCAGAATATTCGGTGTTTACTTTTGGACCTAAATTTTCTGGTTCAGCATCGAAAACGATTACATCTTGAGCAAAACAACTTCCTTCATCACCAAATGGCAAAAGGAAATTAAGAGTTAATAAAAGAGAGAAAAAGGTTTTCATTTTATTTCTATTTTTAAGATTACATTTTGTTTAAAAAAAATGCCTGCTATTACACAGGCACTTCTCATGAAAAACTAACTAAACTTATTTATTATTTAGTTGGGGTCGAATTTACCAAACCATAAGCTATTTCCCCAACGTTCGCTACCGCTAATGCCGCCCTTACGCTGACGAGCAACATAAACCAATTGTTTTCCTCCGTTGATGCTGAAGTAAGGAGCATCTTTTCCTTTACCGTTATCTTCTAAATCAATGTATAGAAAGTAGTCTTTTCCTCCAAAAGTGGTAAAGTCTGAAATTGAGCCTGAAGCTAAGTCGATTTTACCAAATTTACCTTGATATAAAGGAGTGTAAACACAAGTTTTTGTAGTTGTTTTTGTTCCAGCTAAGTAGTTGGTTGATGTTTCAGTAGAGCAGTCAACATCTACATCTTGAACTAAAAATACATTCCAAAATAAATCTTTTCCGTTTGGAGCTTCGTATAGAGCAAATTCAGAAGGGAACGATTTTGCTCCACCTGCGCCACCAAACAATCCAGCTGGTTTTGCAGTGTTTTCAACTCCATAATATCTTTTAAATTCACCTGATTTATCAAATTGGAACATCAATAAATCTTTGTAAACTCTTCCTTTTACATCGCCCATGTTGTCAATTTTAAAGTCTTGACCAGAGATAAAAATATCTCCACTAGAGGTTATGTTAACACCATTTAAGATGAATTTTTTTCCGTCAAATTCTCTCAGCTTCTTTTGAGCAGCAGGTTTAACTCCCTTTGTATTAATATCAGCAATTGATACTGCCGATACAAATTCTGCTTTACCATTACTAATTTTAGCAACCTGTAAATGTCCAAACTTCATACTTTCAAGGGTTCCCATTCTTGCTTCTTCATCAGTACCAGCTGGATAAGCATCGTTTGTCATGCTAAACGGTGCTTTTGTATAATTTTTTTCTGGTTTATTGATGTTTCCTGGACCATAGAAATAAACATCGTTACCAATAGCGTAAGCATCAAATATTGCCCACTCATTACATTTGCTGTTAAAGTTAAAACGCTCTTTAACATTACCTGCCTCATCAATTCTAATATATGTTAAATTGTTTGGATTAGGGTCGGCTAATTTTCCCATACCCATAGCACTAAAAGGTGCAAAAACTAACAACCATTCATCTGTATCTTCTAATTCTTTTGATAATAAAAGTGACTGAGGATGATCAAATTTAATTGGCGTTTTTTTCACCACATTCAAATCTTTGTCGATGTGCATTAACAAATATTCTCTGTCGGCTTCTTTCGACATAGACATAGCACCTTTATTTATTAAAGCACAAACCAATAATTCTCCTTTGTCAGCAATATCTTTATGAGCTGTGTAAAATAATTTACGTTTTTTGTCATCACCATCGCCACCAATTTCTTTTGGTTTTTCTTTGTCTAATAATTTCTTCGTGGTTTCATATCCACCTTTCCACCAGTTCCATTGGTTGATGTATAAAGTTTTACGTAACACTAACTTGCCTGTCATGTTTGGACTAGCAGTTACACCAACTACTTCTTGGTAATCACCTTTGTAGGTTTTGTTTTTTGAACGTGATTTAACTTTTCGTTCGGCTTCTTTAAAGTTATTTAATAAATTAAAGTCGTAGTCGAATTGATACACTTCGTATTCTACTTTTCGGTTGTTGTCTTTGGTAACAAAAACCATATCAAATTGTTGTTTCACATCATCAACAACAACGTTGCCTAAATAACCTTTGTTTTTCGATTTTCCTGTTAGTTCTACTATTTTTTCTTGTGCAATTTGTGCGGTTGCACTAAATACTATTCCTAAGCATAGCAGTCCGCTTATTATTTTTTTGTTCATTGTTTTTTATTTAAATTACAAATAGTTTTTCTTAGCAAAAATCTATTATATTGGAATAAAATTCAATACGGCATTTGACGTATAATTAAAAATAGCTAGGCATCGATTTTTCTTTATTCTTTACAATGTCGTATCTCAACATTATTTCATGACTACCACCATTGTAGTTAAACGTAGTATTGGTGTAAGAAAAATCAAAAGAGTAGCCAAACATAAACTGGTCGTTTAAATTAAAGCCAAGCAGCAAACCAAGAGCATCGCCAGTTCTCCATGATAAACCACCAGAAAATTTATCGTTGTAAATAACCGAAGAAGTAATGTCCATTTGAATAGGAGCTCCGCCTGTTATTTTTACAAATGATGTCGGTTTTAATTTAAATTGTCCATCAGCAGTAAGGTTAAAAATTGTACCTCCCATTAAAAAATAGTGGCGTTGTTCGTTTGATATGGCTATTGAAGTTCCAGCTGGATTGCTAGCATCAAAACCATTTTGTAATAATTTTGGAGTGGATATTCCAGCAAAATATTTTTTGTTGTAATAATATGCTCCAAATCCAAAATTTGGCAAAGTACCACTGCTTATGTTTTGAGAAAAAGAGGCATCGTTTTGGTCGATTATTTCTAACGATGTTAAATTGGTGGAGATAAAATTTACAGAAGCCTTAATTCCAAGTGAAAGTTTATCTCGTTCGTTGATTTTAATTTTGTAAGCAAAATCTCCTGTAATACCCGTGTTTCTTGTTGGACCAATTTGATCGTTTAATACCGAAAATCCTAAACCAATATTTTTACCTGTAATAGGCATGTGTGCAGTTAAATTTTGTGTAGTCGGAGCTCCTTTAAACGATGTCCATTGCGAACGATGAATGCCTGTTATACTTATTGCATCAACCGTACCAGCATAACCTGGGTTTATTGCCAGTTTGTTAAACATGTAATGTGTAAACATGGCTTCTTGCTGGGCGGACAAGTTTAGCCCCGCCAACATAAGAATTAGTATGTATATTATTTTTTTCATGTCTTAAATTATTTACCTATTGATATAAATATACCCTTTTATTTCTTGCTTACCACTTGGATTTTCTTTTCCTAAATCAAGGATGTAGAAGTACGTTCCTGATGGTAATTTTTCACCTATTGTAATTCCAAACTGACTTGTTCCGTCCCAATTTGATTTGTATGGAGCTGCTTCAAACACCTTATTTCCCCAACGATTGATTATAATAATGTTGTTGTTTGGATACTTTGCAATACCTACAATTTCAAACAAATCATTTACTCCATCTCCATTTGGAGAAAATCCTTCAGGGATTTTAAATTCAGAATCAACCTCTACCAATGTTGTATCTGAGGCTATACATCCATTAGAATCAACTGTTACGGTATAAATGGTTGTTTCAAGTGGAGAGGCAACAGGGTTTTCACAAGTTCCACAGGTTAAATTGTTTAATGGTGACCATTGGTATGTTCCTCCACCAGTAGCATTTAACTGAGCCGATTCTCCAGCAACAATATAGCTAGGCGAAGCTGTAGCTATTACTGTTGGCTTAGGACTTACTAATAAATTAGTGATTACTAAACTATCGCAACCATTTATAGCTTGTAATGAATCGTAATAAATTCCTGTTACTATTTGAAATGCTCCGCCCACAAATAAACTTTCTCCTTCACAAATAGTATCTGCCCAGTTGGTTGTAAAACCATTTGTTACGTTAAGTAATGTTATAACCAAACTATCGCATCCTGCTTGTGTTTGAAGTGTATCATAATATGAACCCGAAGTATTTTGATAAGCTCCACCAAGGAGAATACTATCGCCATTACAAATTGTTGCAGTCGCATTTGTACTAACATTAGGATTAACAATTAATTGTTGAACCAAAATACTATCACAACCTGTTGATGCAGCCATTAAGGTATCGTAATAGTTTCCTGCAATTGATTGGTAATTTCCAAAAATCAAACTGCTATCGCCTTGGCAAACAGATGCATTAGTTAAGTTCGTGAAAATAGGTTGAATTACCGTTACATTTATGGTATCCGTAGCAGAACAAACTCCAATGGTTGCAGTTACATAATATGTTCCTGTTACATTTACAGTAAATGTTTGTTGTAAAAATCCAGATGTTGACCCACTCATCCATTGATAACTTGTTGCACCTGCTCCTGCATCAAGTATTAAGCTATTTCCAACACAAAATGCTGTATCATTTCCTAAAGTAACCACTGGTGTTGCATCAATATTTAATGTTTGAGAAATTATACTGTCACAGCCATTTATTGATTGTAGGGTGTCGATATA
>PHDR01000002.1 GCA_002841035.1 Bacteroidetes bacterium HGW-Bacteroidetes-12
TTTGTTCCTTTATTTGTTCCAGATAAAAGAGAGGTAAAGGAAATTATTGAACTGAAGGTAACAGATTTGCTATTTAAAGAAAATCTTCAAAATAGAACCATACAATTATCCAGCAATAGTAGAATACAAGCTCCTTGTTTTATTTTTGATAAAAACATTGTTTGGGGAGCAACAGCACTTATCTTAAATGAGTTAAGATATCTTTTGAATGAATTTAATACTGTTAGATAAACTTAGAAAAAATACTTATCCATATATTCAGAATAGATTCCTTCTGTAAAGATATGATAAAGTAGATAAAGTGCAAATAAAACAAAAGGGATAATAATAGTATTTTTTAATGCTTTTCTTTCGTGTTTTAGGTGCATATAGTAAGCAACAATAAAATAAGCCTTAGCAACGGTAAGAATAATAAAAGTCATTTTTACTACACCCCAACTTATTTCCAAATGTTTCCATACTAACCCTAAAGTTACTTCAACTGTTGTGATTGCTAAAAGCACCCAAAACATATTCCATATCATTCGTCTTGTTTTCTTCCCTTCTTCTTCGGAATGGTGAGCAGCATATTTATACGGTTCTGGAGCGTGTCCGTGTGCATCGTGTGAATGTTCCATAATAGCTATATTTTAAATTTTTTAAGATTAAACAAGGTAGAAAAAAGTAAATACAAATACCCAAACTAAATCTACAAAATGCCAGTATAAACCAACTTTTTCAACCATTTCGTAATGACCTCTTTTTTGGTATGTTCCCATTATTACATTTATAAACACAATAAAATTAAGAACAACACCACTAAAAACATGCGTTCCATGGAATCCAGTGATAAAAAAGAAAAAGTCACCAAACAAAGGATGTCCATATTCATTGTGGGTTAAGTTAGCTCCATAAATTTCTTTTCCGTTAGCCACAGCCTCTGTTAATGCCTGACCAGTTAATTGAATGTAGGGAGAAGTAACATCGCCTGCAATTTCTCTCCAAGGCAATAATAGCACTTGTTTTGAATCATCAGCCCAACGAGCAATTACTCCGTAAGTATGCTCAACAGTTCCATTTGGCAAGGCAAAAGTTCCTCTTCCTAATTCAATAGCACCTAATTCAGTTCCATGTATGAAATGATACCATTCCCAAGCCTGAGAGCCTAAAAATATTGCTCCTCCAAGCAATGTCCATCCTAGCCAAATTGTAACACCTTTTTTATCCATTCTGTGTCCTGCCTCAACAGCTAAAACCATAGTTACAGAACTCATAATTAAGATAAAAGTCATTAATGCAACATACAATAATGGATGGTTTCCATGCATAAAAGGAAAATGCGTAAAAACATTTTCGGCAGAAGGCCATAAACTTCCATAATAATGACGGTAAAAGCCATAAGCTGATAAAAAGCCTGTAAAGGATAATGCATCTGAAATTAAGAAAAACCACATCATTAATTTTCCATAACTTGCTCCATAAGGTGATTCATTATTACCTCCCCATGCAGTTTTACTATCCATTGTTGCTGTATTTGACATAATTGTTTAAATATTAATGTTATGCAATAAATTTTAAGAAAAAGAATAAATACACCCAAAGTGCAGTTAAAAAATGCCAATAAGTTAAACTTAGTTGTATTCCCAAAACATTTGTTGGAGAATATTTTTTAAGTATTGATTTTGTAACAACCACAAGAAGGCTAATTAACCCTGCAAAAAGATGAAGTAGGTGAAGTGCTGTTAACGCATAGAAATAAGAACCTGAAGGATTGCTCTGTTCTCCAGCCCAAAAAATACCCGATTCATATAATTGTTGCCAAGCATAAAACTGAGTAACTGTGAAAGAGATTCCTAAAACAAATGTTAAAATAGTAGTAATGGTTGCAAATTTTAATTGATTGTTTTTTGTAAAAGACAAACTTAACTGGTAGGTTAAGCTACTAAACAAAATAATTAAAGTACTTACAAAAAACATAGAAGGAACCTCTAGTTTTATCCAAATTGAATTAGATTTACTAACAATGAGAGCACTTGTAAGTCCTGCAAAAAACATAACGATACTTATTAAACCAATCCACAACAAAGGTTTTGCTGTTTTTTGTCTAATTTCTGCTTTGTATTTTGTGTTATCTAAACTTATTGTTGTCATTTAATTTTGTTTTAATGTCCTCCACCATCTAATTCGCCCTCACCTAAAGGAACAATTTGAGGAATAAAATCTTCGCCTGTAACATAATCTCCATTTTCGTTTACTTTGCTATAATCATAAGGCCAACGATAAACTGCAGGAATTTCGCCTGGCCAGTTTCCGTGAATGTGTTTTACTCCTGTAGTCCATTCTAAACTGTTTGCTTTCCAAGGATTTTGAGGTGCTTTAGGGCCTCTTAACGCACTATAAACGAAGTTAAAAAAGAAGATTAATTGTCCAGCAAATGCAAGAATGGCAAACCAAGTAATTAAGGTGTTGATGTCTAATAAATTATCAAATAAAGGAAACTCAGAATTTGTATAGTACCTTCTTGGAACTCCTGCTAAACCTAAAAAGTGCATAGGAAAAAATATTCCGTAAGAACTTACAATAGTTATCCAAAAATGAAGATTTCCTAATTTGTTATTTAACATTCTACCAAATAGTTTTGGAAACCAATGATAAACACCTGCTATCATACCAAAAATACCAGATAGCCCCATTACAATATGAAAGTGACCCACCACAAAATAAGTATCATGTACATTGATGTCTAAAGCAGAATCTCCAAGAATTAATCCAGTTAAACCACCCGAAATAAACGTAGAAACCAAACCAATACTAAAGAGCATTGCTGGTGAAAATTTAATATTACCTTTCCATAGCGTTGTAATGTAATTAAATACTTTAACGGCTGATGGAATAGCAATTAACAAAGTAGTAAATGTAAATACTGCTCCCAGGAATGGGTTCATTCCTGTAACAAACATGTGGTGTCCCCATACAATAGCTGAAAGAAATCCAATAGCTAGCATTGAAGTAATCATTGCTCTATACCCAAATATTGGTTTTCTTGACATAGTAGAAACTATTTCAGAAGTAATTCCAAGTGCAGGCAGAAGTACAATATAAACTTCAGGATGACCTAAAAACCAAAATAAATGCTCAAATAAAATAGGGCTTCCACCAGAATGTTCTAAAACCTGTCCTCCAATATAGATATCCGATAAGTAAAAACTTGTTCCAAAACTTCTATCAAAAACTAACAAAAGAGCTGCAGCCAAAAGTACAGGGAAAGAAATTACCCCAACAATTGCTGTAATTAAAAATGACCAAATGGTTAGAGGTAGTCTAGTCATAGTCATTCCTTTTGTTCTAAGGTTTAATATAGTAACAATATAATTTAAACTCCCCAATAAAGAACTTGCGATAAATATTGCCATTGAAACTAACCAAAGTGTCATTCCTAAACCTGAACCAGGTATTGATTGAGGTAATGCACTTAAAGGAGGGTAAATAGTCCAACCTGCAGAAGCTGCTCCTCCTTCAACACCAAGTGAAATCAACATAATCACACTCGACACAAAAAAGAACCAATAGGAAAGCATATTTAAAAATCCTGACGCCATATCTCTAGCACCAATTTGAAGTGGAATAAGTAAATTACTGAATGTTCCGCTAAGTCCAGCTGTTAATAGAAAGAAAACCATAATGGTTCCATGCATCGTTACCAATGCCAAGTATTTATCAGGCAACATCACTCCATTTTCCGCCCAACTTCCTAATAAAAAATCAATTATCCAAAAACTTTCGCCTGGAAAACCCAATTGAAGTCTAAATAAAGTTGACATTGAAAGACCAATAAAACCCATAATAAAACCAGTTATCAAAAACTGTTTAGAAATCATTTTATGATCTTGACTAAAGACATACTTAAATAAAAAGTCTTGTTCTTCGTGTGGATGTTGATGTGCACTCATATATTGTATTTGTTAAACGCTATCTAAATATTAATTTTATAAATTACTCAGCACTAAATTCCTTTTGTTCTGCCAACCATTTTTCGAAATCTTCTTTACTTTCTACTATAATGTCCATTTGCATATTATAGTGAGCCGCCCCACAAATTTTATTACACAACAAAATATATTCAAAATTTTCATTGTTTGTAATTTTTTTCATCTCTTCTGTTGTTATAGTAGGTATAAAATTAAATTGAGTTTTCAACCCAGGCACACAATTCATTTGAGCTCTAAAATGAGGCATATAAGCACTATGCAACACATCTTGTGAGCGAAACACAAATTGAACGGGAACACCAACGGGTAAATGAAATTCTCCTTTAACAATTTTATCATCTTTAGCATTTTCGTCAGAAACATCAATACCTAAAGCATTAACTCCTTCAATATATTCAACACTAGCTCTTCCTAATTTACCATCTTTGCCAGCATATCTTGCTGTCCATGAAAATTGTTGACCATATACCTCAATTAAAATATGCTCTTGTTCAGATGCCACAGGAGTCATAATTTTATTCCAATTGCTAAGTCCAACTAAAATTAAAACTGTTAATGCTATAGATGGAATAATTGTCCAAAACATTTCTAGTTTATTACTATGGGAAAAAAACAGGGCTTTACGAGTTTCACTGAAAGAATATTTATATGAAAACCAAAAAAGAAAAATGTGGGTAATAATGAAAACAGGGATAATAAACCATAAGGTTATATTCATTAATTTATCAATACCAACGCCATGCTCAGAAGCAGAAACAGGTAGCATTAAACCTCCCCACTTCCATACTTGCCAAGCAAAAAAACCAAAATAAGCAACTAAAAAAACCATAAGTAAAAATGCTTGGGCTTTGCTTTGTTTTGCTGAAATTTCATAAATTTCCTTACCACTTTCTGTTGCTCTTAATTCGGCAATTTTTAAAATTTGAACAGCAGTTGCTATAACTAATAACACTGCTACTATGGCTACTAAAGCTATCATAAATATTTACTTAAATCGGGTTAAAAAAGAGTTTCTTTGCTTTTTAATGTTATGAAGTATCAACGTAATAATTATTTCATAAATACTTATGATGACAATCATAATATTTCGCCAAAAATACAACAGTTATTTAATATTCAAAATAAATTGACAATAAAAATTATAGTTACATTGGTAGTGGACTTATTGTTAGGCTAATAAACACTCTTGAAAAAAAAAAAAAATTAAAAACTAATATAATTACTTGCATATTTAAGTAATAAAAGAATATATTTGCGTTTTGTATTTCCGAAAATACCACTATATGAAACGACAATTATTACCTATGATTATCTTATTATTGATGAGTTCATCAATAGTAAATGCTCAAACATGGAAGCGTCAGCGTGTTGAATATGCTTTTGGATTAGGAGCAACAAACTTTTTAGGTGATTTAGGTGGTGCTAATCAAATTGGAACAAATGGATTGAGAGATTTAGAGCCTTCAGCCACTCGCTTTGCAGTGGGCTTGGGTTATCGATATCAATTAGGAAAAGATTGGTTTGTTAAAGGAAACTTAGGGTACATGATGTTTTCTGGTGATGATGCCTTAACAAAAGAACCTTTTCGTGCCGCTCGACAACTTAATTTCAGATCTCATGTTATAGAACTATCGGCTCAACTTGAATATATGTTGATAAAACAAAAATCAGGGCATTTATATAAATTAAGAGGTGTAAGAGGTAAAAGTTGGTTTAGATTTGAGGTGTATCTTTTTGGTGGAGTTGGTGGAATATGGTTCGACCCACAAGGAAAAGATCAAAATGGAGATTGGCACCGGTTAAAACCCCTTCACACCGAAGGACAAGGGTTGCCAGGTGGTCCTAAACAATACAGCGGTTTTTCTTTAGTAATTCCTTATGGAATTGGAATTAGAAGAAATTTAGGTGGTTCTGCTCGTATGCGTAACTTTAGCCAATGGAGTGTTAGTTTAGAATTAAGCATGCGTAAAACTTTTACTGACTATATAGACGATGTAAGTACTTATTATTATGGAACTGAATTTATTGGTGAGGCTTATGGAGAAAAAGCAGCCTTTTTTGCTGACCCTTCAGGAAGAGTTCCTGATCACACAAAATTTGGAGAGCCTCAACAACGAGGAGATAAGAACGATAATGATTCATATATGTTGGGTATGATTTCTATTAATTATAAAATAAGTAAAAAGAGAAGGAATCTTCCTAAATTTTAGTTTCTCATTAACTTTCATACATAATTTTTTATATTCTTTCTCGTTACTAGAGTTGTTATGAAGCAAGCCAACATCAACTTTATCGTTTTTATTTTACTTTTATTTACTGTGAAAATTGTGTCTGCACAACATTCGGAACTTGGTTTTATGGGAGGTCTTGCTTACTATACAGGAGAATTAAATCCATCACCTAATCCTCAAAATAAAACCCGACCCATGTTGGGGGTGTTTTTTAGAAGAAATCTTAATTATAGATATTCTTTGCGATTTGGGGCAAATGCAGCACAAATAGCGGCAGAAGATAAACAAAAAACAAACGAATCATTTGAGAATTTTGAAACAAGAAACCTTTCTTTTTCTGGAAACCTCCTTGATGCTTATGGAGTTTTAGAATTTAATTTTATTCCATATCAAATAAATAATTCAGCATCAAAATTCACTCCTTTTGTGTTTATAGGTATTGCGGGTTATTATGTAGCCCAAAAAATTGAAAATACTAAATTAAATTCAACACAAGAAAGTTCGTTAACTTCTTTAGCATTGCCTTTTGGGGCGGGCTTAAAATTTAATTTTGTGCAAAACATTGGAATGACCATAGAATGGACCTACAGAAAAACCTTTACAGATAAATTTGATGGACTAGGAGAGACTCACTTTAATGGGGTTCAGCTTAGCAATTCAGGTAACAAAGATTGGTACTCCTTCATCAATTTAACATTAAGTTATAAATTTTTAAGAAAAAGAGATGTTTGTGCAATGCCTGTTAATTAGTAGATTGTTATCTTTGCTGTTTGCTAAAAAAATCATTGCTAATGAATTTAGTTGATAAAATAGATAAATCCAAACTGCCACAGCATATTGCAATCATAATGGATGGCAATGGTAGATGGGCGAAGGAACACCATAAGCCGCGTGTTTTTGGGCATAAAAATGGAGTAAAATCTGTTCGGAGTGTAGTGGAAGGAGCTGCAGAGATTGGAGTAAAATTTCTAACATTATATGCGTTTTCAACAGAAAACTGGAAAAGACCTAAACTAGAAGTAACAGCATTAATGCAATTATTAGTAAACACCATTAGCAAAGAAATTAATGATCTCGACAAAAACAATGTTAGATTATTAACAATAGGTAATATCGAATCTCTACCAAAAGATTGCTACAATGAATTGCTTTATGCTAAAGAAAAAACAAAAAACAACACTGGGTTAAGTCTGGTTTTAGCATTAAGTTATAGCTCAAAATGGGAAATAACCGATGCTATTAAAAAAATAGCATGGGAAGTTGAAAATAAAAAACTATCTTCTGATTCTATTGATGAAAGCACGTTAGACAATTACCTAAATACTTTTAATATGCCTGACCCTGAATTTCTTATAAGAACAAGTGGAGAACACAGAATAAGCAATTTTTTATTATGGCAAATTGCTTATGCAGAATTATATTTTACCAATAAACATTGGCCAGATTTCAGAAAAGAAGATTTATTTGAAGCTATTTTCGATTTCCAAAATAGAGAAAGGCGTTTTGGATTAATAAGCGAACAAATTAAAAACTGAAAAACAATCATACTATACTTTATCTATTTAATTCAATGTCTAAAAAATTACACAAACAAATAAAAATTAGTAAGATAGGATTGTTTTTATTTTTTCTAATTCCAATTACATTAACAGCCCAATTTTCTTTAACTAATGCCCTTGACGACATTAATTATGCTAATCCAAAGACGTATGAAATTGGAGGGATAACTGTTTCTGGAGCTGAATCTTTTAGTGGACAAGCCATAATTTCTTTAACAGGATTTACTGTTGGTCAAGAAATTAAAGTGCCTGGCGACATGATAACCAAAGCCATAACCAAGCTTTGGGATCAAAAACTTTTTAATGACATTGAAATTCGAGCTGTTAAAATTGAAGGGAATAATATTTTTTTAAACATTAATGTTCAAGAATTACCAAGGTTGTATAAATTCAAATTTAAAGGCGTTAAAAAAGGAAAACAAAAGGCATTGAGAGAAGAGATTTCATTAGTTACAGGGATGGTTGTAAATGACAACTTAATTATTAACACTGAAAATAAAATTAAATCTTATTTTGTGGCAAAAGGGTTTTTAAATACAGATGTTACTATTATTCAGGAAGTTGATACCAGTAGACAAAACAGTGTTCTTTTAACCATTGAAGTTGATAGGAATAAGCGAACGAAAATTAAGGACATCAACATTTATGGAAACAATTCTTTAAAATCGGGCAAACTCAGAAGAAGCATGAAGGATGTTAAAAGAAAAAGAGTTTACAATATTTTTTCAGTCTCAAAATACATCCCAAGCAAGTATGAAGAAGGAAAACCCAATATCATAAAAAAATATAACGAAAAAGGATATAGAGATGCTCAAATTGTTTCAGATAGTGTTTATAAAATAAATAATAAATTAGTTGCAATTGATATAACTATTGAAGAAGGAAATAAATATTATTTTAGAAACATTAAATGGGTGGGAAATAGCATTCATTCTTCTAATGAGTTAGATAAAATATTAGATATAAAAAAAGGAGAAGTCTATAACAAAAAAACACTAGAGTCGCGTTTATTTATGAATCAAACAGGGCGAGATGTAAGTTCTCTTTATTTAGATAATGGTTATCTGTTTTTTCAAGTAAACCCTGTTGAAGTAAGTGTGCAAAATGATTCTATAGATATTGAATTAAGAATTTATGAGGGCAAACAAGCAACTATAAATAAAATTACACTTGTAGGTAATGAAAAAACAAAAGACCATGTGGTTAGAAGAGAAATAAGAACATCACCAGGACAACTCTTTAGTCGGTCAGATATTATTAGGACGCAACGAGAATTAGCTCAGTTAGGCTATTTCAATCCAGAAACATTAGATGTGAAGCCTCAACCAAATCAAGAAGATGGAACGGTAGATATTGAATATGTAGTAGAAGAAAAACCATCCGATCAAATAGAACTATCTGGAGGCTGGGGAGCAGGAAGAGTTATTGGTACTTTAGGAGTTTCTTTTAATAATTTTTCTGCAAAGAATTTATTTAAAGGGAGTGCTTGGCGTCCGCTTCCTGCAGGCGATGGACAACGCCTTTCTGTTAGAGCTCAATCTAGCGGGACAGGATTTCAGAGCTACAACTTATCATTTACCGAACCTTGGCTTGGAGGCAGAAAACCAAATTCATTAAGCGTAAGCTTATCCCATTCTGTTCAAAGTATTGGAAGAGGAGAAACTCGTTCATTTATTAAAATGTATGGAATTTCTGCTGGTTTGGGTAGACGATTAAAAGTTCCTGATGATTTTTTTACATTATATAACGAGGTATCCTATCAATATTACGTACTCCAAAATTTTGGTTCTAGCTTCGTTTTTTCTGATGGTTTTGCCAATAATTTAAGTTTTAGACATGTATTTGCTAGAAATTCTATTGACCAGCCCATCTTTCCTCGTTCTGGATCTAGTGTTTCATTAACATTAAAACACACCGTTCCTTATTCTTGGTTTAGATCATCAGACACGGACTATAAAACAATGACCGAGCAAGAAAGGAATAAATATGTTGAGTACCATAAATGGACATTCCAAACTTCTTGGTTTACTCGAATTGTTGGAGAAAAACATTCGTTGGTGCTTAATACAAAATTAGGGTTTGGTTATTTAGGCTCATTTAGTAGCGAAGTAGGAACATCTCCATTTGAGCGTTTCTTTTTAGGTGGCGATGGGCTTACAGGTTTTGCATTAGATGGTAGAGAAATTATCGCATTAAGGGGCTATGGAAACGGAACGCTTTCACCAAGAACTGGAGCTGCTGCTGTTACAAAATATACAGCAGAACTTCGTTATCCTTTTTCATTAAATCCTAGTGCTACAATTTATGGCTTGGTTTTTGGAGAAGCAGGAAACTCATGGGAAAATTTTAAAGACACAAACCCTTTTCAGGTTAATAAATCAGCTGGTGTCGGAATTAGAATTTTTATGCCTATGTTTGGATTGCTTGGATTGGATTGGGGATATCGGTTTGACCAGATACCTGGAAGAACAGACCCAAATAGTAGAACGGAAATACATTTTAGTATTGGAGGAAATATAGGAGGATGGTAGTGAGTTTTGAGTGATGAATTTTGAGTGTTGAGTGAAGATAAGTGAATAGACAAAACTTTCAACTTTATAAACTTTCAACTTTATAAACTTTAAATATAAATATAAAACAATGAAAATGAAAAAATTAAAAAAATATGCACTATTACTTCTCGTAATTTTCATAACATCAGTTGGCTTTAGCCAAAAAATAGGTTACGTTGATACTGAATATATTTTAGACAATATTCCTGAATACAAAGAGGCACAACAAGAATTAGATAAATTATCTATTGAGTGGCAAAAACAATTGGAAAGAAGGTATGCTGAAATAGATAAATTATATAAAAATTACCAAGCAGAGCAAATCCTTCTTACTGATGAAATGAAAACCAAACGTGAAGAAGAAATCATAAAAAAAGAAAAAGAAGCTAAAGAATATCAAAAACAAAAATTTGGTGTTGATGGCGAACTTTTTCAAAAACGACAAGAATTCGTTAAACCTATACAAGATAAAATATATAACGCAATTAGTGAAGTAGCAAATGTTGGTGGTATTGACATTATATTTGACAAATCCAGTGGATTAACAATGCTTTACACCAACGCCAAATTAAATAAAAGTGATGCTGTATTAAAAAAATTAGGATATGAACCTGGTAAATAATAGGAAATTAAATAATTTGGTATAGATTTGCATTCAATAAAAAAATATAAACTAAACTAACAACAAAAATTAATGAAAACAATAAAATCAACACTATTACTAATCGCAGTTGTGTTATCAACACTTACATACGCACAAAAAACTGTTAAAATAGGACATATTAACTCCAACGATTTATTGACTGCAATGCCCGAAAGAGAAACGGTTCAAAAGCAAATTGAAGATCATGCTGCTCAATTAACTTCAACCATGGATGCTATGCGTAAAGAATACGAAACAAAAGTAGGTGAATTTCAGGCTAAACAAGAAGTAATGACTGATATAATAAGAGATAACAAAATCAAAGAAATAACCGATTTAGAAAAAAGAATAACTGAATTTCAAAAAACTGCTCAAGCTGATTTGCAAAAAAAAGAAGAAACTTTATTACAACCAATTATAGACAAAGCTAAAAAAGCTATTGATGATGTTGCTAAAGAAAATAATTTTACGTATATTTTAGATTCCAGTTTGGGGGTTATTTTATACTCCGTTGATTCTGATGATATTTTACCTTTGGTAAAAAAGAAATTAAACATTCAATAACATTTAAAAGCTCCTAATGGAGCTTTTTTTATGACAACCAAATATTAGTTTGTAGGGTATTCTGTTCGAGTTTACAAAAGAAGGGTTATGGTATTATATGGTTTGTAAAAAGAGTCGGTTTTATTAGTGTTTCACAGTTTGTTTTGCGTAAGTAAAAAATAAATAAGAGAAACACCAATACATAAACTAATTAAAACATTGGAAAGAGCAATTATAAAATTGCCTTGTTTTAGGAGTTCTACTGTTTCGAAACTAAAAGTGGAAAAAGTACTGAATCCCCCACAAAACCCAATAATAATGATTGATTTAGTGAGTGAATTTCCTTCAATTTTTTCATTAAAATAAATAACAGTTAATGCAAGAATTAAACAACTCAATATGTTTGAAATTAGTGTTCCTAAAGGAAAATTAGTTGCTACAAAATGAAATGTCAATTTTGAAATACTATAGCGACATAATGTTCCTAAACCTCCTGCTATAAATATAAATAAATATTGCATTGTTCTATATATTGATTTGAAGTTTAAATTTCTGATTTAATTTTTTTAACCCAAAAAACACCAACCAACCAATTAACATTCCTAATAAAGCTCCAACAAAAATATCACTAACATAATGCACCCCAACATAAACTCTGCTGTAGGAAACTACAATTGCCCAGCAAAGTAACCCAATAAAAATAAAAGGAATGTGTTTGTTTAGAACTAAACCCATAAATAATGCTAGAGCAAATGTGTTTGTTGCATGGGATGAAATAAATCCATATTTTCCGCCACAACCATCAACTAAGTGAACTAACTCTGCTATTTGAGGGTTATGACAAGGGCGTAATCGTTGAAATACTTCTTTAAATAATTGAACTGATGCTTGGTCACTCAACACAATTAAAATTATAACGGCTATTAATATGTAAATCATTTTCCATTTTAGCTTGCTTGCACCAACAATAAAGAGAAGTAGATAAAAAGGATACCAAAATGTTTTGCTTGTGATATAACTAAAAACAACATCAAAAAACGGAGAGTGTATTCCATTTAAGAATAAAAATAGCTGAACATCTATGTCTATAAGTTGTTGAATAACAGTTTTTGTTTGTGGTGCAAATGTAATGAATTAGATTTATCGCACCAAAGTTACTTTTCCTCGGTATTGGTATTGTTGATTTCCTGATGAATTAATTTCTATGAAATAGACATAAACGCCAACTTCTTGGAGATTTCCTTTGTTATTAAATGCACCGTTCCATCCTTCTTCTATGTTTTTAGTTTGAAACACTTTTTGCCCCCATTTATCATAAATAATCATTTGATAGGCTAATGGTTCTGCGAAAGTTACTACAGGTTTAAAAATTGGATTAAATGAGCTTTCAGGAGCAAAAGCATTAGGAATATAGATTAATGGGTCGTGGTCAACACAGTCTTCATTAGAAGCACTTTTGGCGTCAGATAGATTTCCTACTCGAAGTGCAGGACCTTCAAGGGCAATAACTTTATAGCAAAATTCTCCATTTCCTTTTAAAACAGTTGAAACGTCATCAACATAAATAATAGTGTCTAAAAGAGCTGGCATAGATGCGATAGGAGTTGTTTCCCAAACGCCTCCAAAAGCTCTATAAATTTCATATCCAGATATCCCGCCAACCCAGCCTTCGTAAGGAGTCCATATGATAGTGTTTGTTAGCTCTAGCCTGTCATTTATGGTGTACAATAGAATTGTTTTACCAATATTTGAGGTGGCTTTTAAATCATTGCATAAGTTAACCATTTCCACTTTATAGGTATAAGATAGTATGTTAGGTTCTACATTAAAATCACTAATTGTAACTAAGGGATTCATGTTTGGTGTAGCATTAACGCTTCCAATTGTTACGTATCCATCAACTGGATTTTGCATTCTTTTAATGATATAACTTTTTGCATCGGCAGCAGTATCTACATAAAACTGTATGTCAATTTGGTTGTCGCTAACAACGGTTGCTCTATATAAATAAAGAAAATTTGGGTCTTTTAAGAAAAAATCAGCATTTAAGTTAATGATGTTGGTTGAAGATGAAAATGGACCAACACCATTATTTTCTATTGCCCTTACATAAAATTCATAAGACGAACCTTGAACTACTCCCGAAAAAGTAAAGTTGGTAGCGTTGGTTGTTCCTCCAGAAATAAATGGAGCTGCATCTTGACTTACAAAAATTTCATACAACACATTTGTTCCAGAAGTAAAATCATCATAGGCGTTCCATTTTAAATTTACGGATGCGGCACAAATGTTTATGGTGTTTTCCAGAAACAAAGTGTTGTGGTAATTATCTCCATTTATGGAAGCATTTCCGCAAATATCTTTTACTCTAACTCCATATTCTCGTGGACTTGAATCTGATGAATTATTGTTCGCATCTCCAAAAGGAATTATAAAACACAAACCAGCTCCAAAAGGAACGGTTGCTATGGTAATATCAGCTAATGTAATAGGGTCGAACATGATAATGTCATACTCTTGAATATCATCGGTTGTGCTTTGTTGCCAGCAAATTATTACATCTCCATTAGGTAAAACGGAAACGGAATCAACAATAACGGTAGTTAATGGGGGTGAGCCTGGTACACATTGGGATCTTACATCAATAAATGAAGTGAGAAAAAGAACGATAATGAGAATATATTTTGACATTGATATACTGCTTAATAACGAAATAATAATAAAAAAAGTATTAATTATTAATTTCACTACTAAATGTTAGTTCTCCTTTTTGAAGTTTGTTGTATCTATTGGTAAGAATGGCTAGCAAACCGCTAAACGAATTAATGGCTTCTTTGGTTGCCTCTCCTATCTGTTCGTTTTTCAATTTTAACACCAAAAAACCATACAGTCCAATTAGGCAAGCGTGAACTTCGTTTTTTGCCTCGTTGTTTGCTTTTTGCATTAGGCTTTCAATATTTTCGGACGTTTTAATGTATTGATTTTGGTAATCTTTGTCTTGAAGTGTAGTTAATAATGAATTGTGTAGGTTATTAAGTTCTTCTATTCTTGTGTTTACATAATCAAGGTGTCCTTTTTCAGATATTCCTTGTTTTAGCATTTGTTCGACTATATTTTTATACCACAATTTCATTTCTGCTTTTACGTCATCAGTTACTGTAAATTTTGAAATAATAGTATCATAAATCTGATCTAAATCGAATGCATTAAACCGAACTAAATCTTCTATTTGCCACATATATAAAATATACTCGGCAATATTCGTTTTTTCTTTTTCTTGGGCTATAAGCATAGTTATGGGTGTCTTTAATATATAAATTTCTACAATCAAGTCATCACCACTAAGTAGCATCAACACTTTAATTTACAATAAAAAAGCATTGATAATCTTCAGTGAACAATTGGCAAAAAACAACGGCAGCCTTTACTAACTGAAGATTGATAGCTCTGGACTTTACAGATAGGTACTAGTTATGGTTGTATAGGTTTTGGTTTATCTTCTTGGTATTTTTTATTCAATCCCTCAACAACCTCAAGTGTTATGTCAATGTTTTTATTAAAATCTAACACGAAATTTCGTGTTTGTGATTCTCCAATTATAATATCGAAATGGGTGTTTTTGTTGTGTGTAACAATATAATCTTTAATGGCTTTGTAAAGTTGATTGTTAAGTTTTATCATTTCTTGTTCGTAATTTTGAGCGTATTGATCACGCATTTTATAAAGTTTTTCTTCTTCATCAGCCAATTCTTTTTGTTTTAACTCTCCTTCAAATTGAGTCATCGAGGGGGCTTTTTTTCTAAAGTCTTCAATTTTTCGTTGAAATTCGGCTGATTTTACTTTCAATTCTGAATCATATGACTTTTCTCTTTTTTCTAGCTTTGTTTTTAGTTCTTCGTATAAATCATATTTCAATTGTAAAGAATCAACATTAATGTAACCAATTTTAGAAATGTAGTTCGTATCTCTAATAGGTGCTTCATTAGTGGTTTCAACTATTTTGTTTTCAGTTGTTTCTGTAATTTCAGGAAGTGCTGTTTTTGGTGAAGTAAATTGAATGTAATATAAAACGGCAACGGCTATTAACAATGCCGAATTTAGAGCGATAGAAATGTTTTTCATTATCTGTTTTTATTGTTTAGAACACAAAATTGAACATTATTTTCTTAATCGAAAATTTAATAGTCATAAAAGGTTACTGAAAAACACTTAATTAATTTTAAATTAGGAGGGTTATGCTTTGTTTGGTTCTACTTGTTTGCTTACAAATTCGAATGGCAGGTTAACCATGCAAGCAAAGTCTTCACCAACTTCTTTCATGTCATCATCTTCAATAGAAAAATACCAAATAACTTTTATGTTTGCCCCTCGTTCTTTAATGTCCTTAAGTTTGTAGAGTAAAAAAAGAATACGTTTTGACGAAAATACATTAAAATACTCTAAATCAAAAATGAAGTTCATCTTTGATGCTGAATCTATAGGGATATTTCCTAGCCAGTCTATTATAGGTTGATAAAAATAATCTACTTCAGAAACAACAGATTTTCCTTTTATTGAAAAAACATTATCTTCAATATCTAAAATAACTTCTGGCGAAACATCAGTGGCAAATCTATGTATTTTTTCTATTCTATTCATTTGAAGTTCTAAAGTACTATTTTTTTACTTAGGTTTAACATATTTTATACTTAGTTGATTTTTTGAGGGATAAAGCTATGATTTGGTAAGATGAATGAATTATTACAAACTCTTCATTTCTCTAAATTTTATTGCTTGTCTTCTGGAAACTTCAATTTTCATGTTGTTTTTTAAAGTTAGCATTAAACCTCCGTTAAACCAATTTTCTACATTTTCTATCCAACTTAAGTTGATGATGTGTTTTCTATTTGCTCGAAAGAAATAAGCGTCATTGAGTTTTTCCCCTAAATTATTTAATGATTTTAAAATGAGCGGTTTGTTTTTGTCAAAATGGACCCTTACATAATTACCTTCCGATTCAAATAAAGGAACATTTTTTAGTTGAACGAACCAACATTTGTCGTTATCTCTAACAAAAACACGGTCTTCTAACCCTAGTGTTTTATTTTGTTGAGCATGTGTTTTGTCTTTAATTTCAGTTCTTATTTTTTGCACAACTTCTTCTAAACGCTCAATTTGAATGGGTTTGAGAAGGTAATCTATGGCATTTACTTCAAATGCTTTTATTGCATATTCATCATAAGCAGTAGTGAATACTACCAAAGGTGTTACATCTAGTTCTTCTAATAGTTCAAACCCATTTTTTCCAGGCATTTGGATGTCTAAAAAAAGCACGTCAGGATGGTGTGTTTCTATTTCGAGCATTGCTTCATCTGCATTATTACATTGAGAAATGATTTCTATATCCGAAAAGTTTTTTAATAATGAAATAAGCTCTTTTCTAGCTAAGCGTTCATCATCAATAATTATCGCTCTCATGTTTTTAGTGCATTTTTACCAAAAATACTACTTTATAATAAAAACACCTAAACTCTCTTGGGTTATTTTTTTATAAGATATGCAAAATTATATTTCAAAATAAAATTATAAGTTTGCCAATTAATTTAAAACACTTCTCATTTTGAAAGTAATAGACCATATTAACAAAGCAAAAAAAACACTTTTTTCTTTTGAACTCTTACCTCCATTGAAAGGGAAAGGAATTCAATCTATTTATGATGGAATTGACCCATTGGTTGAATTTAATCCCTCTTTTATTAATGTTACTTATCATCGAGAAGAATTTATTTACAAAAAAAGAGAAAAAGGGTATCTTGAAAAAATTGCTATAAAAAAACGACCTGGAACTGTTGGTATTTGTGCTGCTATTGTAAATAAATATAAAGTAGATGCTGTTCCGCATATTATTTGTGGAGGTTTTACTAAGGAGGAAACAGAAAACGCATTGATTGATTTGGATTTTTTAGGTATTGATAATGTGTTGGCTTTGAGAGGAGACCCCATTAAAACAGAGCCTGCTTTTATTCCTGAGAAAGAAGGGCATGAACATGCTGTTGATTTAGTAAAGCAAATTGTTAGCCTAAACAAAGGTATTTATATGGATGAAGATTTGCAATATGCCATACCAACCAATTTTAGTATTGGTGTTGCTGGATATCCAGAAAAACATTTTGAATCACCAAACATGAAATCAGATATTAATTTTTTGAAACAAAAAATAGATGCTGGAGCAGATTATATTATCACTCAATTGTTTTACGACAATAACAAATTCAAGAAATTTGTTGATTTATGTAGAAAAAACGATATTCATGTACCCATAATTCCTGGTATAAAACCATTATCTAATAAATCTCAATTAACTACATTATCTAAGTTTTTTCACATTGATTTACCCGATGATTTGGTTGATGCTGTTGAAAAATGCAAAAATGATGATGCCGTAAAACAAGTTGGCATTGAATGGGCAATTCAACAATCTAAAGAATTGATTGATTTTAAGGTTCCTTGCATTCATTATTATACTATGGGGAAATCTGTGGCAGTGAAAGAAATTGCTAAAGCGATTTATTGAGGTGGGATCTATTAAGGGGAGTGCTAAGAATTAAAAAAAAGAGTTAACCACAAAGTATCACAAAGATATCACAAAACTCACAAAGCGAATAATACCAATTGTATTAATATTTTAGTCCAAACTAAAATATTAATTACAATGGTTAATGCTGATTGAATATGAAAATGGTCTAATCAAATGAAATGCAGATTGGACTATATTCAATATCCAATCGGTATAACATTAACAACTTAGTGTTCTTAGTGTAATTTTCCTTTGTGAACTTTGTGGTTAAAAAATCAATTTTTAGAACCTTCCTTAAATTAGCCGATAGTTATTTCTGGAATTATTTTGAGTAGATTTTTCTTTAATTTCACACCAACACGTTTCCTCTATGTATGGTTTGCGTTCTATCTGGACCAACCGAAACAATAGAAATAGGTACGTTTAGTGTTTTTTCCAGATAATCTATGTAAGCCGATAATTCTGATGGGATTTCGTCCATAGAAGCCAATTTGGTGAGGTCTTGCCTCCAACCTTTTAATGTTTCATAAACAGGTGTAACTTCCTTTGAAACAATATCATAAGGCATATAATCTATTTTTTTACCATCTATAATATAGTGTGTGCAAACGGCTATCGTTTCAAATTCGCTCAACACATCGGCTTTCATCATAATTAGTTCTGTAACTCCATTTATCATAATAGCATATTTCAAGGCGGGTAAATCTATCCATCCGCATCTTCTTGGTCTTCCTGTGGTTGATCCAAATTCATTACCTGCTTTTCGCATTCTTTCGCCTACTTCGTCTTCCAACTCTGTAGGGAATGGACCACTTCCAACGCGAGTACAATAAGCTTTAAAAATACCAAACACTTTTCCTATTTTGTTAGGTGCAATTCCTAATCCAGTACAAGTTCCTGCTGTTGTAGTATTTGATGATGTTACAAATGGATAAGAACCAAAATCAACATCAAGCATAGCACCCTGAGCTCCTTCTGCCAATATGGATTTATTGTTGTTGATGGCGTTGTTTAAATAATGTTCGCTATCAATAATAGTTAGGTTTTTAATAGTTTCTAAGGCTATAAAAAAATCTTTTTCTAACGCTTCTAAATCATATTCAAAATCATGAAATTTTAAAATTTCTTTATGTTTAATTACTAATTTGGTGTATTTTTCTTTGAAAGTAGTTTCGAAAACATCTCCAACACGTAAGCCATTTCTACCTGTTTTATCCATATAAGTCGGACCTATTCCTTTTAATGTTGAGCCTATTTTTTCTTTTCCTTTTGCTGCTTCTGAAGCGGCATCAATTAATCTATGTGTTGGAAGAATTAGGTGTGCTTTTTTAGATATAAATAATTGTTTTTTTATATTAACGCCCAATTTAATAAGAGCATCAATCTCTTTTTTAAGAATAACAGGGTCAACAACAACTCCATTTCCAACCACATTGGCAACTCCATCATGAAAAATCCCCGAAGGAATGGTGTGCAAAACGTGCTTAATTCCATTAAATTCTAAGGTGTGCCCTGCGTTTGGACCTCCCTGAAAACGAGCAATAACATTATATTTTGGCGTTAATACATCAACAATTTTTCCTTTTCCTTCATCTCCCCATTGGAGTCCTAACAATACATCTACTTTCATTTTTTATGGTTTAGCTTTATGGATTTTAGTTATAAATTATTCACAGTGCTGTTGTCTTTTACTACCAATTGCTTAGCTTCTTCAATATTATGAGCAATATTGAATACATTGTTCAGTTTAGTAATAACGAGCAATTGATTTATTTTTTTAGGAATATTAATGACCACAACTTCTCCATTTCTATTTCGCGTTTGTGTTAAAATAGAGATGAAAATTCCTAGTCCAGAGCTGTTCATGTATTCCATTTCGGCTAAATCTAAAATAATAGCGTTAACGCCTTCGTTGAAATAAAAATCTATTTCTTCTAATAAATTTTCGGCTTGTTGCTTATTGTTTAAACTTCCGTTTAATGCAATAATAAGCACGTTGTTTTCTTTTTTGATATGAAATGAAAAGCTCATGATTGTTTATTTTTCGTTTTTAACAGCATAAAAATTCAAGGAGTGGTGAAGTATGGTAACATCAAACATTTCTTGTAATGTTTTTTTAATATTTTGAATTCGTGGGTCACAAAATTCTATCACTTCTCCATTACTTAAAATAATGTGGTCGTGTTGTTTTGAGCCGAAGGATTTTTCATATTGAGCAATATTGTTGCCAAACTGATGCTTTCTAACTAGATTTGCAGCCAATAATAACTCTATGGTGTTATACAATGTTGCTCTACTTACTCTATATTTTTTGTTTTTCATAGATAAGTAGAGTTCTTCAACATCAAAATGATCGTTGTTCACATAAATTTCTTGAAGAATTGCAAATCGCTCAGGAGTCTTCCTATGCTTATGTTCTTCTAAGTAATTTGTAAAAATTCGCTTTACTTTTTGTTGAATTTCTTCGGTTGAACTCATAACAAATTATTAAAAAGTAAAAATAAGGATTAAACCGAATTTCCAATAATTAATAATAGACGTGTTATCAGATTTTATTAACAAAGTGAGGGAGCGAAGTTTTGAATGTTGAGTTATGAGTTGTGAGTGGTGAGTTATGAGTTTATGGGACATCCACACATTGTTACATTGATACATTAATACATTGATACATTATTACATTATTACATTATTACATTGTTAAATTATCAGTTATCTATTCTTTCAATTTTTGTAACTCCTGCAACTTTTTTAAGGTTTTTAATTAAATTCTCAAGATGCGAGGTATTTTGAACAAAAACCATAATTGTTCCTTCAAAAATTCCATCATAACTTTCAAATTTAATGGAACGCATATTTACATGAAGCTCGTTAGAAACCACTTGTGTAATGTTATTTACAATTCCTACATTATCAATACCTATAATTTTCAGCCCTGTTAAGAAGTCCATTTTATCTTTTTCTATCCATCTCGCTTTTATTACTCTATAGGCATAATTAGACATTAATTGCACTGCATTGGGACAACTTACCTTATGAATTTTTATTCCTTCGGCTACGGTAATAAAGCCAAAAACCTCATCGCCTGGTATTGGATTGCAACATTGTGCTAAACTGTAATCCAATTTCTCCATGTTATCACCAATCACCAAAATTTCTTCTTTTTTTTCTGTTTTGGTAGTTTTTTTTCGTTCAAAATATTTTTTAAGTCGAGTTGGAATGGTTCTTTTCAAACGCAACAACCCATGCTTCACTTCAAAATCTCGTAATTGATTTAATTTTATTTCTTCAGTAGCAATCTTGAAATAAAGATCTAATGATGAAGCTGCTTTAAAATGTTTTTTTAGCTCTTTTAAACTGATGTTTTGATGTGAAATTTCTAATCGTTTAAATTCCTTTTCAAGCATAGCTTTTCCGATAATAGCTAGTTCTCTTTTTTCTTCTTTTAAGGCTGATTTTATTTTTGATTTTGCTCTATGTGTTTTTACGAAATTGAGCCAATCTTCTTTTGGTTTTTGGTTTTTGGAAGTAAGAATTTCTATCTGGTCACCACTTTTAAGCACGCTACTTAAAGGGACTAATTTGTTATTCACTTTAGCTCCAATGCAGTGAATTCCAATTTCTGAATGAACAGCAAAAGCAAAGTCTAAGGCACTTGCTCCAAATGGTAAATTTTTCATTTCACCCTCAGGGGTATAAACATAAATTTCATCTGAAAACAAGTCTAATTTAAAATCATCCACCAAATCTAAAGCATTGGCATCGTTGTTTTCTATTAATTCTCTGATTTGGTTTATCCACTTATCATATTGGCTTTCTACAGAACCTTCTTTGTATTTCCAGTGTGCGGCAAATCCCATTTCAGCAATTTCATCCATTCTTTTGGTGCGAATTTGTACCTCAACCCACTTTCCTGTTGGACTCATAACGGTTGTGTGTAATGATTCATAACCATTAGCTTTCGGTGCGGATATCCAATCTCTCAAGCGTTCAATATTGGGCTGATAAAAATCGGTTACGATGGAATATACTTGCCAACAATCTGATTTTTCATTTTCGGGTTTTGAGTCAACAATAATCCTAACTGCAAATAAATCATATACTTCTTCAAAAGGGATTCCTTTTTTATTCATTTTATTCCAAATAGAATAAATTGATTTTGGTCTTCCTTTCATTTCAAATTCAAACCCCTTTTCTTCTAGCGTTTTCCTGATTGGTAATGAAAAATGATTGATAAAACGAGTTCTGACTTCTTGAGATTTTTTTAGTTTCGTTTCAATTTCATGAAACATTTCTGGTTCTTGGCATTTCAGTGATAAATCTTCTAACTCCGATTTTATGGAATGTAATCCCAATCGATGAGCTAAAGGAGCGTACAAAAACAGAGTTTCAGAAGCAATTTTTAGTTGTTTATCTCTCCTCATAGAATCTATGGTTCGCATATTGTGTAATCTGTCGGCTAGTTTTATTAAAATAACCCGAACATCTTCGGCAAGTGTGAGTAATATTTTTTTAAAATTTTCTGCTTGTAGTGATATTGTTGCATCAACAACCCCTGAAATTTTTGTTAATCCTTCAATAATTTTTGCTTCCTTATCCCCAAACAAGTTCCTTACATCTTCAATGGTAAGTTCAGTATCCTCAACCGTATCATGTAATAAGGCACAAATAATAGAGGTTGCTCCTAAACCAATTTCTTCAGCACAAATTCTGGCAACAGCTATGGGATGATAAATATATGGTTCGCCTGATTTTCTCCTTATATCTTTGTGTGCTTCATAAGCAACCTCAAATGCTTTTTTGATTCTTTTTTTAGTTGCTGCATCTTTTTTTGAATATGTAGCTGATTTCATCAGACCCTTAAAAGCGATTTCAATCTCTTTTTTTTCTTTTTCTAAATCGATTTGCATACAGAAGTTGTTAAATTATTAAAATCAAAAAACATATAATACCAATTGTAATTATATTTTAGTCCAAACAAAAATATAATTTTATCCCGAAAGCTTTCGCGAGTTAATGCCGATATAACATGAAAATAGTTCAAATGAAGCGATAGCTGAAATTGGACTATATTGAATGTATAATCGGTATAAAAATGCGATTATAATCTATTATTTACATATAAAAAGTAGAATAGAGGATGTTTTTGCTTTGTTGAATTAACTCTAAAACGCTATTATACTCTTTCTAAAATCGTTGCGTAACCTTGCCCTACACCAATACAAAGTGTTACCAACGCATATTTTTTATTTTGTTTGTGCAATTCAAGTGCTGCTGTTTGTAAAATTCGTGAGCCTGTCATGCCTAGTGGATGTCCCAACGCTATTGCTCCTCCATTTGGGTTAATACGAGAATCATCATCTGCCAAGCCCATTTTACGGGTACAAGCTAAACTTTGTGCGGCAAAAGCTTCGTTAATTTCAATAATATCCATTTGATTTAAGGTTAAGCCTGCTCTTTTCAATGCTTTTTCGGAGGCATAAACAGGTCCAATTCCCATAATTCTTGGTTCAACTCCGGCAATGGCACTAGCAACTATTCGTGCTTTAGGTGTTAAATTATATTGTTTTGCAGCTTCTTCAGAAGCAATTAACATGGCAGCTGCTCCATCATTTAATCCCGAAGCATTTCCTGCAGTTACTGAGCCACCTTCTTTACGAAAAGCGGGCGAAAGTTTGCCTAAAATTTCTAATGATGATGTAGGTTTTATAAACTCATCTTGAGCAAAAATAATAGGGTCTTTTTTTCGTTGAGGAATTTCTACGGCTACAATTTCTTCTGCCAACCTACCATTTTGCTGAGCTTTAGTGGCTTTCATCTGACTCCAATAAGCAAATTTATCTTGGTCTTCTCGGCTAATTTTATATAAATCAACTAGATTTTCGGCAGTTTCGCCCATTCCATCTGTGCCATAAAGTTGTTGCATTTTTGGATTAATAAAACGCCATCCAAAGCTAGAATCATACATTTTTGCATCAGTTCCAAAAGGGTTTGCCGATTTTGAAATCACATAAGGAGCTCTCGACATATTTTCCACTCCTCCAGAAATGTATATATCGCCATCACCTATTTTTATTGCCCTTGAAGCGTTGATTGCTGCTGCCATGCCTGACGCACACAGTCTGTTTACCGTTTCTCCTCCTACTTGCCAAGGTAAGCCAGCTAATAATCCTGCCATTCTGGCTACATTTCGGTTGTCTTCTCCTGCTTGATTTGCACAGCCAAAAAGCACATCTTCAATTTCTTCTGTGTTTAATGTTGGGTTTCTTTTTATTAATTCGGAAATTACAATTGCAGCTAAATCATCTGGTCTAACTGCTGCTAATGTTCCTCCAAAATTTCCTATTGGAGTTCTTATTGCGTCTATTATGTATGCGTTTTTCATTATAAATTTTAGATTATTTTTTTTATTCTTGTGTTTATTAATTCTTGTAGTTTTTCTTTTTGTTCTAAGGGCAAAAAACTGTTGGTTATCCACCATTGAATACTTTC